>JAEEZP010000226.1 GCA_016291915.1 Prevotella sp.
AACTTATGAAAGCAAGCTTTCTCCGTTTATTCCTTAATTCTTGTGACTCCCGCGGGATTCAAACCCACAACCTTCTGATCCGTAGTCAGATGCTCTATTCAGTTGAGCTAGGGAGCCTTTTTCTTAAAAGCGATTGCAAAGGTAGGACGTTTTTTTGAAACCACCAAACTTTTTCCCGTTTTTTTTCAAAAAAGGGTATAGATTTCCTTTTATTACACAATTATTATATTATAATCCCTTTGGCTTATCTATTATAACCTAATAACTTAAGGAATAACATAGCCTGACTTATAGGATGACTCCCGCAAGCAAGAATCGTCTATTCCTTGAATCGGTCACCCCAGCATTGTAACATTCGCTGATAAAGTTTTTCCTCCGACGGCGTATGTTGTGCATGCCATAAACGTCTGTTTTGCAAATCGTCAGGCATAAACTGTTGCTTGACGAAATGATCGGGATAGTCATGCGCATATTTGTATCCATCGGAATACCCTAAATCAGCCATCAGTTTCGTTGGGGCATTACGCAGATGGAGAGGCACGGGCTGATTACCGGTTTCCTTCACCGTACTTAAAGCCTCAGCAATGCCCATATAAGCAGAATTGCTCTTCGGACTGGTAGCAAGATACACTGCACACATAGCCAAAGGGATACGACCTTCCGGCCAACCTATTTTCATGACTGCATCGAAAGTGGCATTTGCTAAAAGAAGCGCATTGGGATTGGCCAATCCGATATCTTCCGTTGCACTGATGATCAAGCGTCTGGCAATAAACTCCGGGTCTTCCCCACCCTCTATCATACGAGCCATCCAGTAAAGAGCAGCATCAGGGTCGGAGCCTCGGATACTTTTGATAAATGCTGAGATGATATCATAGTGCATCTCACCATCTTTATCGTAAGCTAATGGATTCTGTTGTAATTGCTTTACCACAACGTCATCCGTGATAATAATCTCCTCTTCGTCAATATCTGCAACAAGTTCAAGAATATTCAGTAGTTTCCGTGCATCACCGCCACTATAACGGAGCATGGCACTCGTCTCTTTCAGGATGATCTTCTTTTTCTGCAGTTCTACATCATGATGGATGGCATGATCGAGCAACCACAGCAGATCTTCTTTATCCAAAGGTTTCAGTACATACAACTGACAACGAGACAACAAGGGCCGGATAACTTCAAAAGAAGGATTCTCAGTGGTAGCCCCAATAAGCGTGACGATACCCTTCTCTACAGCTCCCAAAAGGGAATCCTGTTGACTCTTACTAAAACGATGAATCTCATCGATAAAAAGGATCGGACTGTTATTGTTAAAGAAACGACCACTCTTAGCTTTCTCAATAACATCGCGAACATCCTTCACGCCACTTGTCACAGCACTCAACGTATAGAAAGGAATCTCCAACTTGTTAGCGATAATCTGTGCTAACGTAGTCTTGCCGACGCCCGGAGGTCCCCACATAATAAAAGAAGAGACTCGCCCTGTATCTATCATCTTCCTGAGTACAGCGCCTTCTCCAACCAAGTGTCTCTGACCGATATAGTCATCGAGTGTCCTCGGCCTCATCCTTTCTGCCAACGGTTGTGCCATATGTTTGCAAAGTTACAAAAAGTCGAGCGGAGGACAAAATAAGTTTACTTATTTTTTATGCTGAGTGCATAGTTAATTCGTCACATAGTGGCAAAGTTATTAACTAACCATACCACTTTCTATAATAAAAAGTGGACTAATCAAGTAGTAATAGTCCACTAATCGAGTAGTAATAGTCCACTAATCCTGTATTAAAAGTGGACTAATCGATACTAAAGTACTCGAGTTTTAATCACCAGTACTAACAGCAATGGTGGTAGAGTTCATGCGTCTCAGTATTAAACCACCAAACGAAAGAGAAGTAATCCTTTTAGAAAGAATAATGATGTTTATCAGAAAAAATCAAGATATCATAAAAAAAAATTGGAGAAATACTTGATTTTATCATTTAATCTTTTATCTTTGCAAATGAAAGAAACAAAAATTGACTGTCTTCTGTCGTCTATTACAAGCAACAGATTGACCAATAATAAATTAAAACAAGAAAAACGATGAAGGAGTTAAATATAAAGGCGCTTACCTTGAAGACTTTAAACAAGAGTAACATTTGGGACACTCAGGAAAACGATATTTTCCGTATGTGGGAGGCAGCAGAAAAAGATACTGACCTGAAAGACAACATGCGGCATTATATGGATATTATCCGTAGTGCCTATGATGCTGAAGAGGTAAAGATAGACAAGCCGGAGGTTATCAAGAAATATGAGAACCGCGGATATAAGATCGGTCAGCTGAAGGTTGATGAAGGCACAAAGGTAAAATGGGCCATCAAGAAGCATCCTATCTCTAGGGTTACCGATCTGACATACGAGAATATCCGTCATATCTCGGCAGCCAAACTCATTGAAGTGTTAGACCGAAATTTCGGTGGCGGTTGGGAGAGTCTGTCACAAAGTATTCAGGATATTATCCAAAGTGCCTTTGATATCAGTACCACTACCCTACCGAAAGACCGTTTGCATAACCCCGGTGGAATGTACGAGAAGAAAGTTAATGATGGCTTCGAAGTCCTGGAGATTGCCAAGGGTACTTGGGTAGAGGCTATCTTCGCTAAAGAGAAGCCCGTCATCGAAAGAGTACGTAGCCGTTTTGACATTCCTGATGACAGTGATGCACCTATCGACGAGGATGCTGACGTAGAGGTAGAAGATCATTACAATGACCCCGATGACGATGACGATCTCTATGATGAGGAGAAACTTACTGAAGAGAGTTATCGCACGACGATAGAGACAAGTGCTGAAGACTTGAGTCTCGATGATGTTGACGTTGCAGACGATGATGAATACTAATGATAGATACTAAATAATAATGGGGGGCCGATCGGTCCCCCATTATTATTTAATATCTGACAAAGCACTTATTTTCCTGTAACACTCCTGATGATACCTTCAAGAATACCTTTAAGTTCTGCGCCGACACTGTTTACCTTTGTCTTCAGACCGTCAGCCATATAACCGGCACAGTTTCCTTCAAGCTCACCGATATAACGACGCTCCTCAACAGTATAATCATATCGACTGATATTCTGACGGATTCTCAAGAACTGATCAGCAGCCAGCTGCCAGTCCTGGTAGTTATAATAAGCACTATTATCACGCAACTCATAAGAGAATTTCTCCAACTGATTGATGGCATGCTGCTTTGTAGAGCATGAACTCATAAGCATACACATCCCAATCAGCGAAACCGCAATAAATAACTTAATTTTCATATTCACCTAATTATATTAAACTTATTGATGTTGTTCACGCAGTAAGTCATTAACAGTCTTAACAGGATTGAAGGTTGACAGAGGAACTTCTACAAAGACCGTATTCCAATCACTCATCGCTCCATTCCACAATCCGGGCAACTCCAGAGCCTTCAGTTCCTTACCATTCTTACTCTTTGAAGAGATAAAGCCTGTTGTTTTATCAACATATTTCGGCAGATCGAATGCTACACCCTTGTAGTCCTTCACAGCACATACGAGATCTACAGGATTGAAATGAGTTCCTTCCGTAAACATCCTCATATACTCCTCATTCGACTTATCTATCTGACTGCTTTCCAGAATCTGCAGACTGACTGTGCCATCTTGGTTATAGGTAAGGAACGGACCGCCACCAGGCTCACCGACATTCTTCACCACGCCACAAACACGCATCGGACGATTCAGTTTATTACGCAGATAGATAACCAGTTCTGCATCCTCCAGTTCTTTGATATCCGCTTTCCTACAACAGAGATCCTGCTGCACAAAGTGAATAATCTCCTCCAGTTTGTGATGATTGTAAACACCTGAGTCAAGCACTTTGAGATAATCGAAGGCTTTCTTCTGTAAGTCAATCAACACACCGGCAATTACCTGCTTATACTCTACGGTATCAGCCTTGATACGATCAGGCACTACATTATCAATATTCTTGATGAAAATCACATCTGCATCGATGTCATTAAGGTTCTGAATCAGTGCACCATGACCACCTGGACGGAAAAGCATTGAGCCGTCTTCATTACGGAATAAGGTATTGTCGGGGTTAGCAGCTACTGTATCGGTACTCGGCTTCTGCTCTGAGAAAGAGATATTGTAGTTGATATCATATTTCTTAGCAAATGAATCAACCTTATCCTTTACCTTCTGCTCGAAGAATTCGATATGCTCATGTGATACTGTGAAATGAACGTTTGCCTCACCATTGCTGGCTGCATATAATGCACCCTCAACCAGATGTTCCTCCATAGGTGTGCGGGGACCTTCCTCATACTGATGGAACAAAAGCATTCCCTTGGGTAGCTGTCCGTAGTTCAATCCTTCAGCCTTCAACATATTAGCAACGACAGCCTTATAATTGTTCTCACCAATCAGTGCCTTGATATCTTTACCATTGTTCTCCACACATTTGGCATTGAGTTCATCATAGAAGGCAAACTTCTCTATGTTATCGAAGAAATGCTTTTCAAAATTAGTGGTGGGAACATCATAGTCAGCATCCAGGAATGCAAACATATCCTTGAACATTCTGCTTGCAGCACCTGACGCCGGAACAAACTTCACGATCTTGTGCCCTTCTTTCTTATAAGCATTCCATAGGTCAACATAGTTATTACGGTCTTCTTCATCCAAACGGATAATTCCCTGTCCTATACCTGCAGCAGACTCTATCTTCAAAAAGGGAAAACCTGTCTTGAATTCTTCGAGCTGCATATTGATCTGTTCTTCAGTGATACCCTTCTGGGCAATTTGCTTAAGGTCTTGCTGTGATAACATAACTAGTAAATTTTAATGATTTTCCAATTTTATCCCACAAATATAATTAGTTTTTCTGAAATATAAAAACGATTAGATGAAAAAGTTGTATCTTTGCAAAGAATTTACGGAATATATCCAAAGACCGATGGAAAACGAATTGCCTTACACGGATACAGAAATCACTCAGATATGGGATCTGTTTGAAAAACTGTTGCAGATATTAGAACCTCATCTCAAAGAAGGAGATGAGGAAAAGTTACGTGCCCATATCAAAATGTCACTCGAGAGTGGTGTCATTCCAAGGGATGTATTCGGACTAAATCCTATCCTGATGAGTCTTGAGACCGCCTTTATAGCTATTGAGGAGGAAGGACTGAAGCGTGATGGGGTATGCGCCATACTCTTGTATTCCAGCGTATTCCATGGTTTAACCACCTTGGAACAGATAAAAAAAGAATATGGAGAAACCGTCTGCACTATTCTTCATGGCTTAGTACGTATTCAGGAGTTATATACAAAGAACCCTGTCATTGAGAGTGAGAATTTCAGGAATCTGTTACTCTCTTTTGCTGAAGACATGCGTGTGATTCTTATTATGATTGCTGATCGTGTGAATATGATGAGGCAGATAAGAGACACCGAACAGGTAGAAGCAAAGATGCAGGTAAGTCAGGAAGCTAACTACCTCTATGCCCCTCTGGCGCATAAGCTCGGATTGTATAAATTGAAAAGCGAGTTGGAGGATCTCTCTTTGAAATATCTTGAGCACGATGCTTATTATATGATCAAGGATAAGCTGAACGCCACCAAGAGAAGCCGTGATATCTATATAGAAAAATTCATTGCTCCTATCGACGAGAAACTGAAAGAGGCTGGACTGAAGTTCCACATGAAGGGACGCACAAAGAGTATCCATAGCATCTGGCAGAAGATGAAGAAGCAGAAATGTGGTTTCGAAGGTATCTTTGATCTTTTTGCCATTCGTATTATCCTTGACTCGGATGAATCATTGCAACATACTGATTTGAAAAAACTCAGGATGAAAGAGCATGCCCAATGCTGGCAGGTGTTTGCCATCATCACCAATATGTATCAGAGTAATCCCAAGCGATTACGTGACTGGTTAACTGTTCCTAAGTCAAATGGATATGAAAGCTTGCATATCACTGTTCTCGGTCCGGAGAATAAATGGGTGGAAGTACAGATCAGGACTGAGCGTATGGATGATGTGGCGGAACGTGGTCTGGCAGCCCATTGGCGTTACAAGGGTGTGAAGAGTAGCGAAGGCGGTATGGACGAGTGGCTTAACAGTATCCGATCTGCCCTCGAAGCCGGTGATGGTAATGCTGTAATGGATGAGTTTAAGATGGATCTCTACGAGGATGAGGTATTTGTCTTCACCCCCAAAGGAGATCTGATCAAGTTCCCCAAGGGAGCTACCGTTCTTGACTTTGCTTATCATATACATTCTAAGGTGGGAAATGCCTGTACAGGTGCTCGTATCAACAACAAGATTGTTACCTTCCGTCATCAGTTGCAGAGTGGTGATCAGGTAGAGATACTTACTTCATCGAATCAAAAGCCCCGACAGGAATGGCTGAGAATCGTCAAGACCAGTCGTGCAAAATCAAAGATCCGGTTGGCCTTGAAAGAGACACAGGTTAAGGAAGCGCTATTCGCCAAGGAGATGTTGGAAAGGCGGTTGAAAAACCGTAAGGTCGAATTGGAGGAGAGTGTGATGAACCACCTCATCAAGAAAATGGGATTCAAAGAGACTCGCGACTTCTACAAACAGATAGCCGACGGGACATTGGATGCCACAGAAGTCATCGACAAATATGTAGAGCTTCAACAGCAAGGGAAAGGAAACAGTGTCACTCCCAATAATCCGACCCAGAAGGCTGAGGAATTCGTCTTTGAGAATCCTAACGAGGAGATTGTAGAGCATAATGATGATGTGTTGATCATCGACAAGAATCTGACGGGGGTTGACTTCCAGTTGGCTAAATGTTGTCATCCTATATACGGTGATCGGGTCTTTGGTTTTACCACAATCAACGGGGGTATCAAGATTCACCGTTGTGACTGTCCCAATGCCCCCGAACTACGTCGTCGATATGGTTATCGCATTGTTAAGGCGCAGTGGAGTGGAAAGGGTAACTCCCAGTATTCCACTACCTTACATATCATTGGTAATGATGATATCGGCATTGTTAACAATATCACCAGTATCATTTCCAAGGAAGAAAAGATCATGATGCGTTCCATCAATATTGACAGTCATGACGGACTTTTCTCCGGCAATCTGATTATCAATGTGGAAGACACCTCACGCCTACAATCTCTTATCAAGAAGTTACGTGCTATTAAAGGTGTAAAGCAGGTTACACGTATATAAGTTATTCCTCTTTCAGATACGTAACGCGAATCACTTCTTGGGTGGTAGGTGTTATCTTACAGTTGTCATCCGGACGTTCGTTGACAAGCCAAACGATACGGTCATCCCTGTCTGTGAGCACCAACTGACGATTCTTCTCGAAAAGGGTAAATTTCTTGTTTGTCATATAATCACTGACCAACTGTGATCCTTTCATACCGAAAGGTCGGAATCGGTCACCATTACGTACAGTCCTTAATATCAGAGGGAAATGTATGGATGCAGCATCCATATTTACACACGCACGTTCTTTACTGATCTGAAACGAAACATCCACCAGGATACGTTCAATCTTCAGTTTCTGTCCATTGCCAAAGAGGTAACTCCCTTCTTCAGGAATACGCAAAGTCACAGATTTCTCTTCACTTTCTCTGATAGGTTCAACAATGAGCTGGTCGCGGTTAACCAACAACTGATGTGTGCTACTACTGAAGACAGCCCCACTGTTGGCAGTGAGATTCTGGTAGATAATCTCTACCTGTGAAGAGTTGAAATGATAATCTCGCAGTATATAAAATAAGGTGTACTCAGGAGATACTTGTTCACACAGACGGTTTACCGGGATGACACAACCCTTTTCACGGGATTGTTCCTCACCCAGCACATTGGTTACCGACTGCTGCATAGCTGCTTCGAAGACTTTAAAAGCTTCACTGATACGTATCGTGGTTTTGGAGATACTCTCCCCTACCGACGGATTGATACGTTGCATGGCTGGTATAACACCCAGTCGTATTTTGTTTCTGACAATATTTGCAACAAGATTAGTGCTGTCGGTAACATATTCTTCTCCTAATGCCTGAAGATATTCTTCTATCTCCTTTCGAGAGATACAGAGCAAAGGACGGATGATATCACCATTCAAAGGAGCAATTCCTCTTAATCCTTGCAAACCGGTTCCCCTGATAAGGTTCATCAGCATCGTTTCCACGGAGTCATCACGATGATGACCCACACAGATGCCATCAGCATGGATATCATCCTTCAACTGTGAGAAATAATGATATCGAAGCTCACGGGCTGCCATCTCAACACTTATGCGATGGAGGGTAGCATACGAACGGGTCTCAAAATGCACTCTGTGAAGGGGAATGTTTTTACGCTCACACAAAGCGACACAGAATTGCTCATCTCTTTCTGCTTCCCCACGACGAAGGTTGAAGTTACAGTGAACAGCTTCAACGTGATAGTGTAACCTATTGAGAATCAACATTAAGGAAACGCTATCTGCTCCTCCGCTTAAAGCGACGAGATAACGTTTGTCGGATTGTAACAAACGATGTGTTTCTATGAACGCTTTTACACGTTCCTCCACCTTCTTAATTATATGCCCATGCTCCATACCACCCTATACTCTAAACCCTAAACTCTAAACCCTAAACCAGAACCTACTCCACATACAATACCAACCCCTTCAGGTATTCACCCTCGGGATGATAGATATTGATGGGATGATCTGCCGGTTGGTGCAACTGATGGAGAATCCGTACTTTCCTGCCTGCCATGGCTGCGGCAGTAAACACAGCATTCCGAAAATGATCCTTCGTAACCACCTGAGAACAACTGAAGGTAAACAGGATGCCGCCTTTTTGTATTTTCTCCATTGCTTTCATATTCAGACGAGTGTATCCCTTCAAAGCATTATGAAGTGCACCTCGATGTTTGGCAAAGGCTGGCGGGTCGAGGATTATCAGGTCATAGGTATTCTCTGCTCTGTCAAGGAACTTAAAAGCATCATCACAGAAGGCCTGATGACGATCATCGTCAGCGAAGTTCAGTTGAACATTCGTATTTGTCAAATCTATCGCCTTGGCACTGCTGTCCACAGAGTGAACGAGTTGTGCACCACCTCTCATAGCATAGAATGAGAATCCACCGGTATAACAGAACATGTTCAAGACTTTCTTGCCTTTGGCATATTGCTCTAACAGTTTACGGTTCTCACGTTGATCCACAAAGAATCCTGTCTTCTGCCCCTTTAACCAGTCAACATGGAAAAGAAGTCCGTTCTCCATGGCTGTGTTATCACTGCTTCCACCAATGATGAAACCATCTTCCTGGCCGAGATCGGCTTTATAAGGGAGGGTCGTCTCACTCTTGTAATAAACATTCTCTATACGGTGATCCATCACCTCCATCAACTGTCGGGCAATCGTCATACGCTCCACATGCATACCCACACTATGAGCCTGCATCACAGCTGTCTTTCCATAACAGTCAATAACTAATCCCGGCAGGTTGTCACCCTCTCCATGAACCAGACGATAAGTATTGTTAGAAGGACTGTCGGCAATGCCGATACGTTGGCGCATCACAAAGGCTGACAACAGACGGTCATGCCAGAAACGGTTGTCAATAGTTATGTCTCGGAAAGAGAGGACCCTCACGGCTATCGATCCTATCTGGAAATGTCCCACGGCAATAAAATTATTATTGGCGGTCATCACTTGAACCACCTCTCCTTCTTCTATATTGGGATCAGCATGATGAATAGCCCCGGAAAAGACCCATGGATGGAATCTCTTCAGGCTCTCTTCCTTACCCTTCTTGAGATATATTTTCTTGTATGTCATAATCAACAATTTTCAGTTCATAATCCTTTGTCACAAGCAGTCGCTGCAACTCTTGATAGATCTTTATACAGGCCCATGCATCAGTGGCCGCATATCGTTTCTGAGCATCTGTAAGATTAGCATTCTCCCAGTTACTTAACTGTTCGCGTTTCCTGATTCTCAAGCCGAACAGATTGGCATACAACTTCTGCAGACTCAGATCTTCAATACCTATCTTTCCAACCATCTCTTGAATATCGACGAAAAAGCCCGGCGTAAACAATGTTCTTCGTTTCAACGAGAGGAGATCATCATGCCAAGAGAGTCCTACCTTTGGCACTGTCTTATCCTCCAGCAGACGGATAATCGCCGGAGTCATTCCAATAAGATTCAGTCGGAAGAGAAAGCAGTGGGTTGTCGTAGCTACCTGCAAGAGTGCAACCTTGTAAGTCACTCCTTTTCGGAAGGAAGGACGTGTTTCGGTATCTATTCCCAACAATGCATGTGAAAGGAGATAATCCACCGCACGCTCTGCCTCTCCGGCAGTATTTATCACGATGATACGTCCCTCAAAAGCAGCGACCGGCAGGCGAGCAATCTCTTTTTTATCGTATTTATTATAAATGATTTTTCCCATTTTCTTCTAACTATTTGCAAAATTAGAAAAAAAAAGCAATTAAATGCCCTTTTCTGATAAAATTCAATTACTTTTGCAGTTAAATAGTAAATATACGATGGCAAAAAAGAAACAAAAACAGAAAAGTGCTTCTTTTAAAGAGGCACTTGG
>JAEEZP010000227.1 GCA_016291915.1 Prevotella sp.
AGTCGCCTGATGCCTCGCGTAAACGTTCCAGGATCCTCTTACCCCTGAGAATCTCTCCTACCGTATAGGGTGACAACCAGTCGAAATTGACGATACTCTTCTGACTGCCCAATAAACGACGGTCACGTTTCGGCCATTTCTTAATGTCACGGTACAAGCCCACTGTCGTGATGTTCCTTCCGGGTACCAGGTACATGTCATCATTATATGATATAAGGTAAGAGAAAGGCAGGTCACGGGTGTCGGGGTGGTGCATCAGCTTACCGAAACAAACCGAGAAGGCACCGATCTTAGCCGGCATCAGCACATAAGAACCGCTGGCCGTCTTTGTGCCTCGCTCCAGTGTTCCATAGTGGATGGGTCCCATCTTATAGGCATGGTTGGAGAAATTGGTGGCACTACCGGCATTGTAGAAGGAGAACTGTGCACCGATGAGCAGACTACTCTTATGGTGACTGGCAGAGAAAGGACCGCAGAAGGCAGCACATGCCTCGCCGTTGCTCATATAACTGTTGGCGAAGAAGACACTTTGGTTAGCCGTGAATCCGTTGGCAATATGACAGGTTTCTCCCACGAAACAGTCTTGCATCTTCACGCTGTTGATGATGCTCGAACCATTACAGATTATGGAGTTCTCGCAGATCACTCCCGTGCCGATATACACGGAGTCGTTAGGACCGTTCAGTATCGAGCAGTCGCTGATGCGGGAAGCCCCGTTGATCTCACAGTTGTCGTGGATCACAGTATTGGTAATCTCCTTTGTTCCGATGATCTTCACATTATTGCCGACGATGCCTCTCTCCGGCATATTCCTTTGAATATCCTCGTTGATCAGTCGGCGTATCTCGTCTTTGATGTATTTATCCGTGAAATGTTTCACCATGAAAGCAGCGAACTGACTGTTCAGGTTACCGAAGATGATGGCGTTGCCGTCACCAGCCTCGTTCAATACGGAGATCAGGTTTCCTTCTCCGTAAGTAGCTCCCTCTGTTGTCTCCATGATGCTGATATTAGATATCAGACAGTCATCACCGATGGTATAGTCATTGATATAACCAGCAACATTCTCAATCAGACAGTTGTCGCCTATCGTAACATTACGTAATGTAGCATTGCGGATGCCGCACGACTTGACGAATCCCTTGGTGATCTCCATCCTTTTCTCGAAAGCACCCATCCGGATGTTTCCGTAGAAGGAGACGTTACGGAGGGCTGTGGGCCGGAACCCGTCGGTCACCTCTATAGCTGTCCAGTCTTCCGCCCAACAGCCGTTGTGCTCCAGCACCTCGATCTCTTCGTTTGTCAATAATCTGTAGTTGTCCATATTTTATTATTTTAATTATTCGTTTTGAAGGGAGTTGAAAGGGAGTTAAAAGGGAGTTAAAAGGAATTTAAAAGGACATAAGCTTTGATACAACCCCCTGCACTCTACACTCTACACTCTACACCCTAAACTCTAAACTCTAAACTCTCAACTCTCAACCCTAAACTCTACGCCATCTCCTCCTCTTCTATCTGATAGAGGAAATCATTGTATGGGTATTTCTGCACATGCAGTTCCTTCACTTTCTTATACAAGATGTCCCGGAAAGTATCGATATTACTTCTTTCTTTAGCGGATATAAACAGACACTCCTCGTTGAGCTTAGCCATCCAGGTCTTCTCCAAGTCCTCGAGCGAGAGATTCTCCTTGGTCATGGGCGTTAGGTCGTCAGCCTCTTTCTCTACCCACCGGTAAGCATCTATCTTGTTGAAGATCATCATCATGGGTTTGTCGGCAGCCCCTAAGTCCTTCAGTGTGTTGTTCACCACCTGTATCTGTTCTTCAAAGTCGGGGTGGGAGATATCCACAACATGTACCAGCAGATCCGCTTCCCTTACCTCATCCAGGGTTGACTTGAAGGAATCCACCAGATCGGTGGGTAGCTTACGGATGAACCCTACGGTATCTGCCAACAGGAAAGGAAGGTTTTCGATAACCACCTTTCTGACGGTGGTGTCGAGGGTGGCAAACAACTTGTTCTCAGCGAATACCTCACTCTTCGACAACAGGTTCATGATGGTTGACTTACCTACGTTGGTATATCCCACGAGCGCCACACGGATCAGTCGTCCGCGACTCTTCCGCTGGGTGGTCTTCTGTTTGTCAATCTCCACCAATCGTTGTTTCAACAAGGTGATACGCTGCAGGATGATACGGCGGTCCATCTCCAACTGTGTCTCTCCCGGTCCACGCAATCCCACAGAACCTTTTCCTCCACCGCTACCGGAGCCACCGCCCTGGCGCTCAAGGTGTGTCCACAACCGTTGCAGACGGGGGAGCATATAACGGTATTGTGCCAGTTCCACCTGTGTCTTGGCATTGGCTGTCTGTGCACGCATAGCGAAGATATCCAGTATCAGTGAGGTACGGTCGAGGATCTTCACCTGCAGTTCTTTCTCGATATTACGTATCTGCTTGGCCGACAGTTCATCATCGAAGATCACCATACCCACTTCGCGCTCATTGTCTTCCTCGGTCTTTATATAGTGCTTGATCTCTTCAAGCTTTCCTTTACCTACATATGTCGTCTGGTTCGGTCCATTCACCTTCTGGGTGAACCGTTTCACCGTGATCACTCCTGCGGTATCGGCCAGGAACTCGAGTTCATCGAGATACTCCTTTGTCTTGGCCTCATCCTGTTGCTGGGTGATCAGTCCTACCAATATTGCTGTTTCAGCTTTTACTTCAGATATTACAAATTCTTTCATTCAGGTTGTTTTGTCTGCTATTACCAATCTTCCTGGAAGATAATAAAGATAATTATATATAATCATGCAAAGATACGAATTAGCGAGAGAAATACCAAATAAAAGGATTTTTTTTTATCTTTCCGAATAAAAGTATCTTTAGCATGACCAAAGATCATGTATTTTCGATAAATAGAGAAACTATTTATTATGATATGGAATCGTTATCTTTTCAAAAGCTTCCTGACAAGTAAAAACGTAAGATTTTTTTGTTACAAAATAAAGGAAAAGCAGTCCTATAAAAAATATCCTATCATGCAAAAGAACAGAATTGTCATCCTGATACTCGGTGTGTTCAGCGTACTGACGGCATCTGCACAATATCCCAGCCTGACGAAAGCCGAAAGAGACAGAGATCATTATATCGATTCCATCACCAAAGCGCATTCCGACAGTGCGTGGCAGGTGGCGTGGCCCATCGTAGAGAAAGAAGCTCGTGAGGGAAGAC
>JAEEZP010000228.1 GCA_016291915.1 Prevotella sp.
CTGCTGTGCATTCCCTTCCAGAGGAAGGAAGAGGATGGCGGCAGTCACCATCACGAAGAATAAGGATGATTTATGACTCATAATCCGAAGTATAATCTTTAGACATGCAAAATTACATAAAGTCGAGTGAAATGCCAAATTAATTTGAGCATTTCCGAGACAGAGGTATTTCGGTGAAGCCAAAATTACAAAATAATTTGGATATTCCCAAGGATATGATTACTTTTGCCGTGATGATGAGAAATATAAAGACAATCATAGGTATGGCAATCATCTTACTGATGACTGCCTGTGGTAACAACGGTGATGCGGTATCCAAGAGTGAGAAGGTGCCGGAAGGTATGACGATGCTCTGTAGGGTGAAGACCACCCCGGTGAAGAACCAGTCAACGAGTGATTTCTGTTGGTTGTATGGTATGTTGGCCACGATAGAGAGCGAGCATATCGAGATGGGCGACTCTGTCAATCTCTCAGAAGATTTCCTTTGTAGGGCGGTTCTCGAGGAACGTCTGCAGCGTTATTACCTGTCGCAGGGCAAGTCGGCATGGACGATGCGGGGCACTTGTTCGGATGCAGTGACGATGTTACAGCGATACGGTCTTACGCACTATGATTCTTTCCACAGTGATGTCAACTATGCTGTGTTGATGCGTAAGCTGCAGAAGACGGCCGATGAGGCTATTGCCAAGGGTGTCGGTCTGGAGGAATTGAAACTGCGTACCGGGGATATGCTGGACAGGGATATCCACGGAAAGTTGCTGAATGTCTTTATGTATGGTGCTGTCTATACGCCACAGGAGTTTGCCCACAGTATGTGCCGGGAAGATGAATATGTGGCGCTCACCAGTTTTACCCACCACCCTTACAACGAGTCGTTTGTGTTGGAGGTGCCCGACAACTATAGTAATAATCTCTTTCTGAACCTACCCTTAGACACCCTGATCACAAAAGTAAACGATGCCTTAATGAATGGTCATCCGGTCTGTTGGGAAGGGGATATCACAGAAGAGGGTTTCTCTTTCAAGAAAGGATTTGCGGAGTATGCGTCAAAGGTATCGGTGGAAGAGCGGCAGCAAAGCTTCGAGCGTTTTGATACCACCGATGATCACTGTATGGCGATTGTAGGTATGGCCAAGACAAAAGACGGCAGGAAGTATTATCTGTGCAAGAACTCCTGGGGCACGGATAATCCTTTCGGTGGGTTCATGTATATGAGTGAGGAGTATCTCCGCATGAAGACCGTTGCCGTGTGGATAAATAAAGATTTAGAGTAAAGAGCCAACCTTATCAACTCCTTACTCTAAACACTAATTTTCGTGCAAACCGAATGCAGTAAGCTTGCTTATTGCTGAGATGCAGCCGAAAATCACGACGAAGTCGTAAACTCTATACCAATTACTCCTCAGAGAAATCTTCCTTGCCGACGCCGCACAGCGGACAAACGAAATCATCGGGCAGATCCTCAAAAGCTGTTCCTGGCTCAATGCCGTTTTCTGGATCGCCTACCTCTGGGTCGTACACCCAACCACAAGTGTCACAAACGTACTTTTTCATAATGTTTTTTGTTTTAATGAATACTATAATAGATTGAAAATATGCTCTACTTTCTCCACGATCAAGTCGGGAGAGATATGCTGCATACAGGCTAAATCACCACGCATACAGGGTTTGTTGCCATAGATACTGCAGGGACGGCACGGCAGGTCCAACTGCACATATTTCTCGGGAGTCTGTCCCCAACCGGCAAAACCGGCATAGGGATGGGTGGCTCCCCATACACTCACCACAGGAATGCCGGTGAGTGATGCCAGGTGCATGTTGGCACTGTCCATGGAGACCATTACATCGAGATGACTCATCAAAAGCATCTCCTGTCGCAGTCCACTTAACTGTTTCGAGGCATTCGTGCACTGAGGGAAGGCCTGCACCCACTCGTCGAAGACCGCAAACTCTTTCTTACCGCCGCCAAAGAAGAAAATCCGTGCGTGGGGATGATGCTCCAAAAGCTGTTCGATCACCTGCTTCATCAAGGGCAGGGGGTAGATCTTCCCCTCATGAGCGGCAAAGGGAGCGATGCCGATCCAATACTGGCTGGCGGGTTTCTCCCTGAAGCCCTCCGGCAGAAGGCTCAGATCACCACCCTCCGGTGGGAAGATAGAGTGGAAGTCCAACTTCACCGGGTACCCTAAACGGGTGAACACATCGACATAGTTCTGAAAGGTGGAAGGCAACTGTACCAGTTGTTTGTTACTGCTGCGCGTCAACCGGTTCTTGCCTTTCCGGTGTTTGTCAACATGTTCCGTCCTATACCTGTCCATATTAAAACGGGTGCGTAGGTAGTCAGAGCGCAAGACATGATGGAGATCGGCGACAGCCGTGAAGTGCTTGGCGGCTAGCCGTCGGTAAAGGGCGTTAAGCCCCTTGATGCCCCGGTATTCATTCTTCAGGTCTGCTTCCATGAATCCCACGTTATGGGCAAGGTCCTCAAACAAGGGGCGTGCCATCTTCCTGCTCAGCACGGTGAAACGTACATGCGGATATTGGTGTGCCAGGGAATAAACCACCGGCACCGTCATAGCCACGTCGCCCAACGCGGAGAAACGGATAATCAAGACGTGCTCCGTTCGCATATCTATTTCTTTGCGTAAAGAATAGGATTCGTGGAAGGATCGTTGTACATCTTCATCTGACGATATACCTTCATGTATTTCCTGCCGGCTTCAATGTCTTCCAGCAACTGGTCGATGGCAGTACTCAGATCTACCTGTTGCTCCAAGAGCACACGCAGTTTCTGCTGGCATCTCTCACGATGCTCCTCAGAAGCATCCTTACGCTCTACCTGTTCTTTCATGTGGTAGATCTTCAGTGCCAGGATACTCAGTCGGTCGATAGCCCATGCCGGACTCTCGGTGTTGATACGTGCATCGGGCAGTACCTGTACATCCGAATATTTCTGTCTGAAATAACTGTCTATCTGCTCCACCAAGTCAGTACGGTCCTGATTGCTGCGGTCGATGCGGCGCTTCAGACTCAGTGCTTCCAGCGGGTCGATATGTGGGTCGCGGATGATATCCTCCAGGTGCCATTGCACGGTGTCGATCCAGCATTTCAGATACAAACGGTTTTCGATGGAGTCTCGATCATAAGGATTATCGATAGGGGTATCAATATTATCCTTTACATGATAATCATTGATAGCCTGATTGAAAATGAGATTACTCTGTTTTGTAAATGACATATTTTTATGGTATATTATTCTATCTTTCTGCAAAACTAACAATTATATTTTGAATTACCAAACAAAACGGGTAATAGTTTATTCGAATGACAAAACACGGACAGACTCCTCATTGTTCTAAAAATCCGTTAAGGGTTCCAAAAACAATTCTAAAAGACAAAACTTTCTCCTTTTTTATTTCCTTTATTTACGAATTTCTTTGAAAAACTGTCATTTTCTTGCACAATTTGGGGTCTGTTGTGCACACGAAGGTGCTTTTTTCTTAAAAATATTTGCACAAGTGAATTTTAATTTGTTCCTTTGCACCCGAATTTTTTAAGTAAGAAGGTTTTTTATTAACATTTAAAAATTACAATTATGTCAGAAATTGAAGCTAAAGTTAAAGCTATCATCGTTGATAAACTCGGTGTTGATGAGTCAGAGGTTAAGCCAGAGGCAAGTTTTACAAACGATCTCGGTGCAGATTCTTTGGATACTGTAGAGCTCATCATGGAGTTTGAGAAGGAGTTCAATATCTCTATTCCAGACGATAAGGCTGAGACTATCACTACTGTTGGCGACGCTATCAAGTATATTGAGGAGAACGCATAATAGATTTTTTTGATGATGGGTGCTAGGACATGAACATTGGAATTCCAATGTCTGTTTATTCGTTCCTAACACTCATCATCTTCACGTATTAAGAAGATAAATGGAGTTAAAAAGAGTAGTTGTAACAGGACTTGGTGCCGTTACGCCCGTCGGTCTGACCCCCGAGGAGACATGGAACAATCTCCTTGCAGGTGTTAGTGGCGCTGCACCTATTACACAGTTTGACAGCTCCTTGTGCAAGACCCACTTTGCTTGTGAGATAAAAGGACTCGATGTCAACCAGTATTTAGATCGCAAGGAAGCTCGTAAGATCGACCGCTATACCCAGCTGGCACTTATCAGTGCTATCCAGGGTGTGAAAGACAGTGGTTTGGATTTGGAGAAGGAAAACAAGGATCGTATCGGAGTGATTTATGGCGTAGGTATCGGAGGTATACGTACCTTTGAGGACGAAGTGAAGTATTATGGCAAGAACGAGGAGCAAGGTCCGAAGTTCAGTCCTTTCTTTATCCCCAAAATGATTGCAGATATTGCGTCAGGACATATTTCCATACATTTTGGTTTCCACGGACCGAACTATACCACGACGAGTGCTTGTGCTTCATCGAGCAATGCATTGGCAGATGCTTTCAACCTTATCCGTTTGGGTAAGGCGAATGTCATCCTGGGTGGTGGTGCCGAGAGTGCTATCTGTATGTGTGGTGTGGGTGGTTTCAATGCCATGAAAGCCCTTTCAACACGTAATGATGACCCGGAGCATGCCTCACGCCCGTTCAGTGCCAGTCGTGATGGTTTCATCATGGCAGAGGGTGCCGGTTGTCTGGTGCTTGAGGAGTTGGAGCATGCCAAGGCTCGTGGTGCGAAGATCTATGCGGAGATGGTCGGTGAAGGTGAGAGCGCTGATGCTTATCATATCACGGCCAGTCATCCCGAAGGTCTTGGCGCTAAGTTAGTGATGCAGGCAGCCCTTGAGGATGCCGGTATGAAGCCCGAGGATATCGACTATATCAATGTTCACGGCACCTCTACCCATGTGGGTGATATCTCTGAGGCTAAAGCCATTAAGGAGGTATTCGGTGACGCTGCCTATAAGCTGAACATCAGTTCTACGAAATCGATGACGGGACATCTCTTAGGTGCTGCCGGTGCTGTCGAGGCTATGGTCAGCGTTCTCTCCGTGCAGAACGATATCGTACCGCCAACTATCAACCATGAAGAGGATGATAAGGATCCGGAGATTGACTATAATCTGAACTTCACCTTCAATAAGGCACAGAAACGTACGGTTCGTGCCGCAATGAGTAACACATTCGGCTTCGGAGGACACAATGCCTGTGTAATATTCAAGAAATATGTTGATTAGAGATCTAATTGACCGTATAAAGCTCCCTTTCCGAAAGGATAAGGAGCTTTATTTTTCTATTCAGCGTATTGTCGGGTTCTATCCTCATCATATCGATTATTTCAAGCAAGCCCTGATGCATAAGAGCATCGGTAAGCGCAATGCCAAGGGACGCCCCATCAACAACGAGCGGTTGGAGTTCCTGGGTGATGCGATATTGGGTGCTGTCGTCGGTGATATCGTCTTCCGTCATTTCGAGGGTAAGCGTGAGGGGTTCCTGACTAATACCCGCAGCAAGATCGTACAGCGTGAGACACTCAACCGTTTAGCTCGTGAGATGGGTGTCAACGACATGATTGTCAGCAGTGGCCACAGTTCTTCACACAACAGTTATGTGGGTGGTAATGCCTTCGAGGCCCTCATCGGTGCTATCTATCTCGATCGCGGTTACGATGCCTGCATGCGGTTTATGGAGAAACGTGTGCTCAACGAGCTCATCAATATCGACAAGGTGGCTTACAAAGAGGTGAACTTCAAGTCGAAGCTGATAGAGTGGAGTCAGAAGAACCGTGTGAAACTCGACTTTAAGCTTCTCGAGCAGACCAGTGATGAGAAGGGCAGTCCTGTCTTCACCTATCAGGTGGTGCTTGAGGGTATCGAGTGCGACAGCGGTACGGGATACAGCAAGAAGGAGAGCCAGCAGCAGGCTTCAAAGATGGCCCTACAACGGTTGCGTAAGAACCCGCAGTTTATCGATAGTGTCTTCGCGGCTAAAGCCAATAGGACGAAGATGGAGGAAGAACCCACGCATGGGGTTCCTGATACAGAACAGAAAGAGGAATTCTTCATTAATGAAAAACAACCTCAAGAGAAACGTGAGGATACTCGTGAGGAACAACCCCAGGAGCAGCGTAGAAATAATCGTGAAGAACAAAAGCAGGAGCAGCGCGAGACGGTAAGTGAAAAACGATCGATGCGCGAGACTGCTCTAGAAGAGCAACCGGATCAACCGTCTGAGGAACCGGATGAGTTTGACCTGTCGGATATCTCTGCAGCACCGAAGGAACTCTCGCGTGAAGAGATCATCGCCGCTGCCGAAGAAGCTGCCTTCGCGGAAACAGAAGAGGCTGTTTAAGTGAAGAGGTTAGAAACAATTAACAATAACCAATTAACAATAACCAATTACGGGAGCAGCGAGCACAGAGCCATGCTTGCATGAGCTATGCCGAGTCGTGACGGTAATCGCCGAAGGCAATAAACAACTGCCGGAGCAGCGAGCGCAGAGTGAATCTTGTTGAACTGTAGGGGCGTACTTTATGTGCGCCCGACATGCGGGTAGGGATGAATCCTACCCCTTCAATTTTATAACTAATAACTCGTTTACTTGTCTACTCGTCAACTTGTCTACTCAATTCATAATTTCTAATTCATAATTGCCTTCGGCGATTTTTCTATTGCTCAGCAGCATTCAAGCAAGCTTGGTTCTACATTCGCTTAATCGAAAAATTCTTTAAAATTAGTGAATTGTTCATCTATTCAAAAGATTATCAGTATCTTTGCACGAATATTGTGTCTTGTGGTCAGGTACCCCATACAGCGACCGGAGTAACTCCGGAGTACACAGGGGATGTATGTGCCTGTCCTCACATCAAATAAAGAACAGAACAGATGAGTCTTACGAGAATCGTACGAAATATCTTTATGCCACGGTGTAAAGAACTGGAGCGTTACAACAATGAAGCTGAGGCTATTCAGCAACAGGCGTTGGAATATCTTTTGGAACATGCTAAGGAGACAGCCTACGGGCGTGATCATCACTTCTCCGACATCCGTAACTACAGTGACTTTGCCAAATCACTTCCCGTCACTACCTACGAGGACCTGAAGGGTTATATCGACAGGATGCGTCACGGGGAGAAAGACGTGCTGTGGCAAGGACAGGTGAAATGGTATGCCAAATCCTCCGGTACCACCAACGATAAGAGTAAGTTCATCCCTGTCTCTGCCGACGGACTGAAGATGATGCACTATAAAGGCGGTTTCGATACCGTGGCCTACTATCTCGAGAACAATCCCAAGAGCCGTCTCTTCGACGGCAGGGCACTGATCTTAGGCGGCAGTCATGCACCCAATTACAACCTCCCTCACTCATTGGTGGGCGATCTCAGTGCGATCCTCATCGAGAATATCAACCCGTTAGCCAACCTTGTGAGAGTGCCGAAGAAAGCCACGGCGCTGTTGAGCGATTTCGAAGTGAAGCGCGACCGTATCGCCCGTGAGACGATGAATAAGAACGTCACCAACCTCAGTGGCGTGCCCTCATGGATGCTCTCCGTGCTGTCACGTGTCCTGGAGCTCTCCGGCAAGGACAATCTCTTAGAGGTATGGCCAAACCTGGAGGTGTTCTTCCATGGCGGTGTCGCCTTCACCCCTTATCATAACCAGTATCACGAGCTGATACCGTCGGCAGCCATGCATTACATGGAGACATACAATGCCAGCGAGGGATTCTTCGGACTGCAGAACGATCCTGCCGACCCATCGATGATGCTGATGATCGACTACGGGATATTCTATGAGTTCATCCCCTTGGAGGATATCTCCGACGGTGCCATCGCCGACCCTGAGCATCCTCATATCGTTCCGCTCGAAGACGTGAAGATCGGCAAGAACTATGCCATGGTGATCTCCACCACCTGCGGCTTGTGGCGATATATGATCGGTGATACCGTACGCTTCACTTCCAAGAACCCCTATAAGTTTGTGATCTCCGGCAGGACGAAACATTTCATCAATGCTTTCGGCGAGGAACTGATCGTGGACAATGCCGAGAAAGGACTGGAATATGCCTGTGAGCAGACCGGTGCGGAGGTGCTCGAATATACCGCGGCCCCGGTGTTCATGGACAACCATGCGAAATGCCGCCATCAGTGGTTGGTGGAGTTCTCCAAGGAACCCGCGAACCTTGAGGAGTTTGCGATGATCCTCGACCGTAAGCTGCAGGAGGAGAACAGTGATTATGAAGCGAAGCGCTATAAGGATATCACCTTGCAGCATTTAGAGATCATCAAAGCCCGTCCGAACCTGTTCAACGACTGGCTGAAGATGAAGGGTAAGCTGGGTGGACAACATAAGATCCCGCGTCTGAGCAACTGTCGTGAGCATATCGAAGAGATGTTAAAACTGAATGTGTGATATGAGAAGTAAGAAAGGATATAGGCTGTCGTGGTCTGCTGTCGTGAACAACGGTGGTACATACCTTCTGTGCCTCCTTCTGCTCCTCCTCTCCTCGTGTGCGAAGATGGGTCAGCCCGACGGTGGATGGTACGATGAGACACCTCCCCGTGTGATCGGTGCTAACCCGCAGGATAAGGCTGTCAACGTGAAGGCGCATAAGATGAGCATCTACTTCAATGAGTATATCAAGATCAACAATGCTACAGAGAATGTGGTGGTGTCACCGCCGCAGATAGAGATGCCGGAGATCAGCAGCGCCGGCACGAAGATTACCATTGAGTTGCTCGACTCCCTGAAGGAGAACACCACCTATACGATCGATTTCTCCGATGCGATCACCGACAACAATGAGGATAATCCCTTGGGAAACTTCACCTATAGTTTCTCTACCGGTGACCATATCGACACCCTCGAGGTGGGCGGTTATGTGCTGGGGGCAGAGGATCTCGAACCGGTGAAAGGCATCCTCGTGGGCTTATATAACAACCTCACGGACACAATCTTCCGTAGTGAACCGATGCTGCGTGTGGGACGTACCGACGGCAACGGCCATTTCGTCATCAAAGGTGTGGCACCGGGCTCTTACCGTATCTATGCCCTGCAGGATATGGACGGTAACTATATCTACAACCAGAAGAGTGAGATGCTCGCGTTCAACCATGATATCATCGAACCCTCATGGAAGCCGGATATCCGGCAGGATACCCTGTGGCGTGACTCCCTGCGCATCGACTCTATCATGCAGGTGCCCTACACCCATTTCCTGCCCGACGATGTGGTGCTCCGCGCCTTCTCAGTTGTGCAGACCGACCGTTTCTTCCTCAAGGCAGAACGGAAGACAGCAGAGAAATTCACCCTCTTCTACAGTTATGGCGATGCCGATCTGCCTGTGCTTCGCGGACTGAACTTCGAGGCCGACAGTGCCTTCGTGATCGAATCCTCTGAGAAGAGAGATACCATCACCTACTGGCTCAGAGACTCGTTGCTCATCAACCAGGATACGCTGCGTATCGAACTGACACATCATGTCACCGACACGTTAGGCATCCTCCAGACAGCCACTGACACGCTCGATATACTGTCGAAAGAACCGTTTGAGAAACGACAGAAGCAACAGAAGAAAGAATACGATACGTGGAAGAAGAAACAAGATCGTTTGGAGAAAAAAGGTGAGCCCTTCGAGAAGGAGATGCCGCTGAAGATGCTCGAACCGAAATATGACGTGGCGTCACAGTTAGACCCTGATAAGAACCCACGCTTCACCATGCCGGCACCCGTGGCCCCGCTCGACACGTCGATGATCCATCTGTATGTCAAGCGCGACACGTTATGGTACCAGGCGGCCTACGAGATCCGTGAGGTGGAGAACGTACCTCGGACCTATGAGTTGTTCGGGGAGTGGCGCCCCGACACGGAGTATAGCTTGGAGATCGACTCTGCCGCCTTCCGCGATATCTACGGTAAGGTGTCGAAACCGTATAAGACAGGTTTCAAGGTGCGCTCCAACGATGATTACAGCAC
>JAEEZP010000229.1 GCA_016291915.1 Prevotella sp.
CTCTCCCACCCGAGCATATATGTGCTCTGTGACGTGCCACGCTGACAATGTCGGCTCAATTTGATAAAAAAGAGCAGGAAGCGCGAACCTATCAGTCCCATACCCAGTCCGATGAACAGCGGAGCAGCATAACTCACGATGGACAGGTCACTACGTGTGAGCAACATGATCAGTGCTATTCCATAAAGAATCAGACCTGAGACGACCTCGCTCTTCAATTCTGCGTCACGGAAAACAAACCTCCAACATAACAAGGCTCCCAGAAAACCACAAAATATCATCACATAGAAAAGCAACGGTAACTGGAACGACAGCAGCAGGCCAAAGGCCACAGTAATCAACAATAGATTCAGAAACAACACCGTTCCATGAGGAAGGAAGAAACGGTCAAGACATGCGACAGGCACATCATCTTCAGGGATGCGGAATGGGAAATGAACCATCAGTACCAGTACCATACTTGCCACCGAGCACCCCGTTGCAACGAGGAATACTATTGCATGGTTAGTATAACGCAACAATAATAGTCCTGCCAAAGGACCCAGCGCAAGAGCGATACGTCCAAACCAACCAGTGGCGAAATTAGCTTCCGTGCGTTGGAAACTCTCACAGGTATCGATGATCAGCGTACTACAAAGCACCATCTGAGACAACCCGAAAGTCGCACCCATCGCAAAACGCAGGAGTACTAACACGGGAAACTCCACAAACTGATAGCGCAGACAATCGAGGTAATACATCAATGCCAGTAATGATGCCAACACTGCAATAGACATAATACAAACGATATTTCTACGGTAATGTTGCACGAGGAAACTTACGAAGGCACCCAATAGGAATAGTCCAGCACCAAAGGCACCCATCACAAGACCAGTCTCAGCGGCACTCAGATTCTGGTCACAAGCAAGCCATAACGGCAACGTTGGCAAAAGCATATAGACCGACATAGACAACAGGAACTCTGAGATGGCCAACAGCCAGAACTCATACTGCCAAAGACGGATATGTACGGACGTATTCTGAGCGTTCATAATGATATTTAATTAGAGCCCCCTCTTCATCGAAGTCAGCAATGTCTCCAACTGTTCGAAGGTCACTCCTTCATAGTTCGTCAGTTGAAGATCAGATAGTGGTTTGATGGCTTCGACAGAATTCGTTGTTGCCAGTCCAACAACCGTCATCATTGCAGCACGTCCAGCACGAAGACCATTGAAGCTATCCTCAAAGACAATACACTCATCACTCTCAGCATCAAGCTTCTGAGACGCTTTCTGATAACAATCTGGATCGGGTTTGCTGCGATCAAAATTTTCAGATGTCAGGATCGCATCAAAGAGAGAGGAGAATCCCGGCTGATGACGATAAACGCTTTCCATCTTTGGGATGTTTGAACTGGTGACCACCGCCGTCCTAACACCACGACTGTGCAAATTAGCGATGAGAGTCTCAAAGCCTGCGATATATTCGTAACTCATCTGTTGTTCGTAGTCGTTGAGTCGGCTGGTGATACTATCCTGTTCAGACAGCAACGGTCCAGAAAACCAGCGGTCGTAGATTTGCGTCAACGTCTGCCCCTTGATCTCATGTTCCAATCCAGGGTGTTCCGGATGGTACTGACGGCAGATGCCACCCCAAAATACAGTGTATTGCGGCTCAGTGTCGAACACCACGCCGTCGAGGTCGAAAAGGGCAGCCTTTAACTTACAATGAATCATCCACAATCGAATTTTGGTGCAAAATTAGCGTTTTTCCACGAGAAATTCGTTCTTTTCCTAAATTAAGTGTACTTTTGCAATTGATTTCATGATTTATGTATATGAGAATATTCTATTTCTGTGCTTTCGTTCTGCTGTTTTGTGCCTGCAGTCGGAAAAGTGAGACCATTACTTTTGAGACCGTCGCTGTCAACAAGACCGTAGCTCTCTCCAATGACAGTATTCCACCAATGTGTAGTGTGAATATCCACCTTGAACAGGCTACTCCTGAGAGTGGGAGAGCTGGAGAGATTGTCAATGCGACAGTTGCCGATCGTCTCCTGAATAGGGGCGACGATGGCATCCAACAGGCTGCAGAAGCCTTCGCCGAAGAGTATACCAGCAATTACATCAAGACATTACTACCACTCTACAACCAAGACAGAAAAGACCTCAGCAAACACGCCTGGTACCACTATCATTACATCATCAATAGTCACACCCAAGCCGGCAGCAAGGGAACGGTAGTCTATCTCGCCGACATCAACTACCGCCAGGGAGGAAGCCATGTCGTCAACCAGCAGATTGTCATGAACTTCGAGGAGAGCACCGGCAGACTGCTGACTACAAAGGACATTTTTGTCGACGGTTTTGAATCATTTCTTAAAAAAATCCTTCTTAAAGCACTGAAGGAAAATACTGGTCTTAAAACTCTCAAAGCACTTCGCAAAAGGGGATACCTCAGGGGAATGGATATCTTCGTGCCAGAGAACTTTATTCTCTCCAACGATGCCATCACCTTTATCTACAATCCTGACGAAATTGGTCCGTACAACCTCGGAAGTACCGAACTGACCATCGCATATACAGCCATGAATAAGATACTCAATTCTTCGTTCGAAAACTAACTCATCGATTATGCCAGCAGACATCATCTCTCAATATTTCCCAGACCTCTCTGTACGTCAGCAGGAACAGTTGGAAGCTCTCAATGAACTCTATCACGACTGGAACTCTAAGATCAACGTCATCTCTCGCAAGGACATCGATCAACTCTACGAACATCATGTGCTCCACTCGCTATCCATCGCAAAGGCTATTCATTTCCGCCCTGATACCCGTATCCTTGATTTCGGCACCGGTGGCGGTTTTCCTGGCATTCCACTTGCTATACTTTTTCCCGACTGCGAGTTCAAACTAATAGATGGGACAGGCAAAAAGATCCGTGTGGCACAAGAAATAAGTCAGGCCATTGGCCTTACCAACTGTCATCCAGAGCATTTACGTGGTGAAGACGAAAAGGGACTATTTCATTTCGTCGTCAGTCGTGCTGTCATGCCTCTACCCGACCTTGTAAAGATTGTCCGTAAGAATATCATTCGTCAACAGCGCGGAGGAAAAAGCGACAGCGTTGTCAACGCCCTTCCCAATGGAATCCTCTGTCTAAAGGGTGGCGACCTGCAGTCTGAGACCCAGCCTTTCAGGAATATCATTGAGACCACCGACATCAGTACTTTCTTCCATGAAGAGTGGTTCAAGGGCAAACACGTCATCTACCTCCCCATCAACTAACACTATCATTATGATTACAATCAAGACTTTCGCTTTCAACCTGCTTCAGGAGAACACTTATGTGGTGAGCGACGATACCCTCGAATGTGTCATCATCGACTGCGGAGCCTATTACGAGGACGAGCGCAAAGCCATCATCAACTATATCAGCAGTGAGGGATTGAAACCTCGACATCTCCTTGCCACACACGGGCATTGGGATCACAACCTCGGTATCGATACCATCTACGAAGAATATGGTCTGCAGGTAGAGGCAGCAAAAGAAGATGAATTCATCATTACGGATATACCCCGTAACTTCCAAAGCATCATTGGAGCCCCACTCCGTAGGGTATATCCTGCTGTGGGCCGATTCTTCGACGAGAACGAGAGCATCCACTTCGGCCATCACACCCTGCAAGTTCTAAAGACACCTGGCCACTCACCTGGCAGTGTTGTCTTCTATTGTGCAGAGGAGCACACCGCCTTTACTGGTGACACCCTGTTCCGTATGAGCGTAGGCCGAACAGACTTCGAGGGTGGTAGTTATCCCGACCTCATGGACAGCCTGACCAACGTATTAGCAAAGCTACCAGCAGATACAACCATCCTTCCTGGCCATGGCCCACATTCTAACATCGGCGAAGAACTGCGATACAACCCCTATATGCAATAGCCCTGCGCTCTCCTTTGCTTCTTTACCTGCAGCCTGTACTTATCAGCAAGCACAATCTGCATCACACGTGGTATGCCATCAGTGAAAGGCGGAAAGGAAAGAGCCACATGCCCCATCGTACGTCGGAGGTTTATCTCGACACATGGATGCAAGAATAATTCTTCACCACTGGGCTGTGCAACAATCATCATGTCAACACCAAAAGGTCCTTTATATTTATCCTTATAATAGCATCCCAATTCACTACATATCTTTTCTTGAGTCTCACATAACAATTCTATTGATATATAATGGTTTATATATTCCATCTTCATATCTTCAGGCATGAGGATATTGCCCTTGTATGCACCATTCCTTGTATAGAAAAGTGACAAACCCAAATAACGGACACTACCCTGACCGTCGCTTTCGAACTCCATACCGAAATCTTTTACTTTATGATAATATGGCTCCACGATAACAGATCCCTGATGGTCGATCACATTACGTATCCATCTCTCCTGAGACTCGTTGAGAGGGGCGTTGAAAAAACGAACACCTCGCCCGCTACTGCTCCAAGGAGCTTTCACCACGATCACCCCGTATTGCTGTTGAAACTCCAGTATATCGACCATATTATCAATTTCAAAGGACTGACCAGTCGTTCCCTTTCCCTGCAAGGTATTCAACAGCGAGACGGCAAACCTACGGTGCGACAGTTCACGGACCTTTGAAATGTAATCTTCCGATGGTAACGCGTTCACACCATATCGAAGCAGGAAACTGCGAAGAGCAAGATTCCATCCCCATGGACGCACCTCTGTAATATCAAGATTATTTAATTGAGACTTATCGACGAACTGTCTTTGTCCACCGCCAACTCTAACTCTCAGTCGTCCATAAGACCGCTGTGCATTCTTGACATCTTCTACAAGAATAAGATCATCTTCACCAGTCCAAAGAGCAGGCAACCACCCCAAATCCTGCCGCAACTGCCGACCTGCATGAGGTGCAGTAAAATTACTCAGGTTTGAAGCCAGAGCCAGGTCATGTTCAGGGTTAAATATATGCAGTTTCATACGTTTTTGCCACAAAGGTAATCAATTTTTCTACTTTTTTGCCATTTTATTTGGTAATATTAAAGAATTATAGTATTTTTGCACCTAAAAGAAACAAAACTACATATATTATGCCAATTAAGATTCTCAGCGTCGATGACGAAAACGACCTCGAATTGCTATTAACGCAATACTTCAGAAGAAAAATCAGAAAG
>JAEEZP010000230.1 GCA_016291915.1 Prevotella sp.
AAATCTCTTTATTTCCATCTTTGATTTCTCGAGCTTGTCGATATCCTTATAGATCTGTTTCAACTCTGCCGTATTCGTGGCACGATAGAAATGTCCGTCGGCAGTCTGAGCTATCTTTGTCAAGGTTCCGGTATCCACATCAGCCCTTACATTGACATATTGAACAGTTCCTCCAACCTGCATAGGATAAGGAGCAACGGTTTTACTGCCTACGGCGATTGTATATACTCTTATACCCAGACTTTTGGCAATCTGGGCTGCAGTAAACGGAGAGATATCCCCCATATTGTTACTACCGTCTGTCAACAGAATTACCACCTTACTCTTTGTCTTACTGTCTTTCAGTCGGCCAACAGCATTGGCAAGTCCCATACCGATGGCTGTTCCATCCTCGATCAACCCCTTCTCTGCTATATCCGTGCGGACATTCTGAAGAAGGTTAAGTAACGAGGTATGGTCGGTCGTCATTGGACATTGTGTGAAAGACTCTCCAGCAAAAATCGTCAATCCAATATTATCGTCGGGACGACCGGAGATAAACTCTGCGGCTACAGACTTTGCTGCTTCTATACGGTTGGGCTTTAAGTCTTGTGCCAACATACTGGTAGACACGTCCATTGCCAACATGATGTCAATACCTTCTGACATTTTCTTTCCCCAGCTGTTGTGTGTTTGGGGACGGGCTAACACCATTACGACCATAACGAAGGTAATGATTCGTAACAGGTCGGGTAACCATACCAGTTTTTGTCTCAGACTAGCTGGAGCATACTGGTAGGCAAAGGTATCACTCATCTGTATTGTGGGCTCGCTTTTCTTACGATACAACAGATACCATATCAGATAAGGTATCAGCAATACCAGCAAAAACAAATATTCTTTATTAGCAAACTCCATTATATACAATTACATTAGCAAGTAAATTCTATAAACAAGATACATCCACAAGAAGACAGCCAATATAATAATAGCTATCATCGACCATTTGATGGTTATTCTTGAACGGATAGAACGCTTGTCATGCTCTGTCAACTTCGGCGCAATCGTCTCTGTCGTCGGAACATTCTCTATCTTGGTAGTATTAATAAACTCAACAGCATTCACAAGGTTGGCATCATTCTCGTTGATCAACGTGGAGTATTTCGCGAATTTAACCAGATCAGCCGTTGTGAATAATTCCTTCAATTCATCAATCATCTTACGGTCATCAACACTGTTCAGACGATCGATAATCTCAGAACTTGTCATCTCCATGGCATTGAATCCAAATCGTTCTTCGATATACTTACGAAGGGTATCGGTCAGACGGGTGTAATACTCTTTGTTGTTTTCTGACGATGTCATATGTTCTTCCTTCAGCCGCTCAATCTCTTTCATGGCTTTCTGATGAGGAAGAACCTTCTTGATGATCTTGATCTTAGCAATAATCGGTTTGTTATCCTTCAGTCGCTTTCTCAGATACAATGCACAAAACATCATTGCAATCAGTAAAAGGCTCAACCAGAACGGAACTCTCCATTCTGCCCATTGGAAGGGATTGTTTTGCACATCTTTCGGTGGGAAGAACTGCTCTGGATGAAGTGTGTCAACGGGTACTGTTAATACTTTAAGAGCCAAGCTCTTTGTCTTATATGGCTTACCATCTACTTTAACAGTCATTTCTGGAAGATAATACAGATTTTCATCAAAAGATGTCAGTGTATATATCTTACTTACCTTGATCATGTTATTATCCAGTTCAGAGGTATCTGCCTGTGTATCGCTGACAAACTCCACACCGGGTGTAACATATTCCGTACGCTTGAATTGTGGCATCTCAAGCTTCAGTCCTTTCTTCATACTGACGTTCAGCGTGACATGAGCCTGCTCTCCAATAAGGATCTGGATGGAGTCAATAGTAGACTCAACCTGAACCTGAGCATCTATCCTACTGACAGTTGTCAGAAGACAGATAATGGATATCATCTTATAAAATCCTCTTCTCATATCTTCAAATATTAACCACGCATCTGGAACAACATCAGTAATGACTTAACATAATCATCACTGGTCGCAATACTTACATGATCCACATTACTCTTATTGAATGTATCTGACAACTGCTTCTGACGGTTTGTCCAATACATAGCATGAGCCTTACGCAGTTTACTGCTGCCTGTATCGATATACATCTCATGACCCGTTTCTGCATCAAGTACTTTCAACAATCCAACATTTGGAAGCATCTTTGCACGCTGGTCGTAAACCTGAATAGCAATGACATCATGCTTCCGGTTACAGATGGTCAGAGCAGACTCAAAACTATCTCTGGTGTAGAAGTCACTGAGCAGGAAAGCTGTACAGCGTCTTTTCATTACACTCGTCAGGAATTCCACTGCCTTTCTCACATCCGTCTTCTTACTCTCTGGTTGAAACTCCAGCATCTCCCTGATGATATAGAGGATATGTTTCCTGCCTTTCTGTGGAGGGATGTATTTCTCAATCCTGTCAGAGAAAAAGATAACACCGATCTTATCGTTATTTTGAATAGCACTGAAAGCCAAAGTTGCCGCAATCTCTGTGACCATATCTTTCTTGTACATGCTCTGTGTACCGAACATGAGTGAACCACTGACATCAATCAGTAGCATAACGGTCAACTCTCTTTCCTCTTCAAAGACTTTTACATATGGATGATGAAAACGAGCAGTTACGTTCCAGTCAATATCACGAACATCATCACCAAACTGATATTCACGCACCTCACTGAATGCCATACCTCTTCCTTTGAAGGCCGTATGATACTGACCTGCAAAGATATTACTGCTCAGTCCGCGCGTTTTAATCTCAATCTTACGGACTTTCTTCAATAGCTCAGAAGTATCCATTCGGAAATCTTTTTAAGGAACCTCAACTTTATTAATGATCTGGCTTACAATCTCATCACTGGTAACGTTCGTAGCTTCTGCCTCATAGGTCAATCCGATTCTGTGACGGAGGACATCATGAGCCACGGCTCGTACATCTTCGGGAACAACATATCCCCTACGCTTGACAAATGCAAACGCACGAGCTGCCTTGGCAAGATTGATAGAAGCACGTGGGCTGCCACCGAAACTGATCAGATCCTTCATAGCAGGAAGATCATATTTGTCAGGATAACGTGTAGCAAAAACAATATCGGCAATATATTGCTCTATCTTCTCGTCAATATACACCTGACGAACCACATCACGGGCCTTAATAATGGCATCGGCGGTAATAACTGGATCCACAGTAGGAAGACTCTCTGTAAGATTCTCTCTGATAATCAACTTCTCTTCTTCCAATGTAGGATAGTCAATGACAACCTTCAGCATAAAACGGTCCACCTGTGCTTCTGGTAAAGGATAGGTACCTTCTTGTTCTATAGGGTTCTGGGTAGCCATCACTAAGAAAGGATGTGGTAATTCAAAGGTGTCGTTGCCGATTGTCACCTGATGTTCCTGCATGGCTTCCAACAAGGCACTCTGAACCTTGGCCGGTGCACGGTTAATCTCATCAGCTAATACGAAATTTGCGAATACAGGACCTTTCTTCACCTGGAACTTCTCTTCTTTCTGAGAATAGATCATCGTACCGATTACATCGGCCGGCAAGAGATCCGGTGTAAATTGTATTCTGTTGTAATCTGAGTCTATCAACTGGGCGAGTGTTTTGATGGCTAAAGTCTTAGCCAAACCGGGAACACCCTCAAGTAAAATGTGTCCGTCACTTAACAGACCTATTAATAATGAATCTACAAGATGCTTTTGTCCGACGATCACTTTGTTCATTCCTTGGTACAGATTAGTAACGAATGAACTCTGCTGCTCTATTCGGATATTCAACTCACGGATATCTATTGATTCTGCCATAATAATGATGTTTAATAATTTATCACGCAAAATTACAACAAATAAGAGTGATAACACCTAAACAGGTGTCTAAAAAGTATTAAAAAAGTTTCTTAAAACTTACATTTAAGAAACTTTATACAGATATGAGGAAAGATTATTTCTTTTTTAGTTTTAACTGAGGTATTTTCAGTTTCATACCCTCAGTAACTTCATCGATATTATTATAGGCTTGGATATAACATTCCATACCGTCACCGAAATAAAACTTAGAAATTTTCTTGATATTTTGTCCGGGTTTGACCGTAATGGTTTCTGTTGTACCAACAATATTGTATGCACCTTTGGAAACCATCTGTTTGGCATTCCTCAAGATCGGGGAATCATTGGCTGAGGCAGTAGGTTTTACAACCGTTTCAGCAACTGGTTTGGCAGGCTGTTGCTTTACCACCTGAGGAACTGCAGCTGTTTCTTTTGTTTCTGCCACAACTTCTTTCTTTTCCTCTGCAGGTTTAGACTTCTCCTCTTCGACGGTTGAGACTTTCTCTTTATCATCCTTCACTGTCTCAGTTTTTTCTGCAAGGTTACTATCATGGATTGAATCAGCATATTCCTCACCGACGATATCGAGTGGAGCGGGTATTTGTCTGATACCTATATGATAACCTATAGCGATACCTGCTATTAATGAAAGGAGAAAACCTAAAGGAATCCACCATGCTACTGTTCTTTTTCTATCATGTCTGTGTTTCATATTTCTTTGTTCTTTATGATGATTTGAGGTATGTTTATTGTCATTTGATAAATTATGTTCTTCCGTTGCCTGAGAATCTGCTGAAATCGGCTGTTTATCGAAGGGCTCTTTCAAAACAGGTCCTTCTTGCAAAGACTCTTCTTGAATAGGCTCATCGGCCACTGTTTTTACATCAGAATCTGTTTCATCATCTTGTCCTTCTACTTCAGGAACAGCATCTTCAACTTTTTCTTCTACTTCAGGAACAGCTTCTTCAACTTTTTCTTCTACTTCAGGAACAGCTTCTTCAACTTCTGGTATTTCTACCTCCGAAAAAACATTATCTTGCAATTCTCCTATTTCATCATCTTCTATTGGCTTTTCAGAAATAGCTTTTTCGGTAATCGGCTCTTCTCTTGTTACCACTTCTTCGGTTAGATTTTCTTCTGTTGGAACCTCTTCAGTCTGCATCGGAACGAACATGGCTGAGATAACTTCATCAGAGGGAGTATGCTCAACAGGAATAGATTCTGTATCTTCAACAACTTCATTGTCAACGATATCTTCTATCTGTTGCTCCAAGTCTGAAAAATCTACACCATCGTTGAGAACCACTGTATCAAACTGTGAGAAAGGCTTGTTAACCATCTCCTTCATAACACTATCCGGTGTAAACGTTACTTTATTCCTCCCAGGAATTAAAAAACGTTCACCCGTTGTTACATTGATACTCTCACGATCTTTTACCTCAATGATCTTAAAGGTTCCAAACCCTTTTATCTTTACCAGTCCATCTTCCTGCAAACCTTCATTCACCAAGTCCATAAAGGTAGTGATGAATGTTTTAGAATCGCTGATCTTCAACCCATATTTAGTGGCAATGACCTTGGCAATATCTTGAATGTCATTCTTTATCATCGCTCTTCACTTTATTTTTCAGATTATTTTTTAGAGCAGTCACTGGTTTGAAAACCAATACGAGTTTAGGGGGAACCAACATCCGTTGCTGTGTACCTGGATTGACGATGATACGCTCCATTTTCTTCTTCACCTCGAAAGTGCCGAATTTGGGGAAATAGACGGTTTCGCCAGCCATGAACTTCTCGTTCATACCATCGATCATCGTATACACCATCTTCTGTACATTTTCCTGTGTATAGCCGAGTCTGTGAGCCAACTCCTGTATAAATCGTTTGTTATTCATATCACAACACCAAATAAATCAAATGCTTCAGAGTCTGTTATCTTAACCTGATAGAAAGAACCGACATATAACACCTTATCCTCCGCAGGAATCAGTACTTCGGGATCCACCTCGGGAGAAGAGTACTCAGTACGTCCAATATAATAAGGACCTTCCTTCCTGTCAATGATTACTTTCATAACCTTACCAACTTTCTCTGCTTGCAATTCCTCACTGATCTCCTGTTGAACCATCATCAACTGGTCTAAACGTTTCTGTTTAACATCATCAGGAATATCATCTTGATAATAGATGGCACTATACGTACCTTCCTCTTCGGAATAACAGAAAGCTCCCATCCTTTCGAAACGAGCCCATTTGATAAAATCTATTAACTCCTGAAAATCCTCCTCGGTTTCACCGGGGAATCCCACCATTAAGGTAGTGCGCAGATGGATACCGGGAACAGACTTACGGATATCATTAATCAACTGATAGGTATCAGCCTTAGAAAAATGCCGTTTCATCGATGCCAGCATATGGTCAGAAATATGTTGGAAAGCTATATCAAGATATTTACAGACATTATCATTATCACGTATCACATCCAACAGTTCATATGGGAAGTGTGTGGGATAGGCATAATGCAGACGGATCCATTTCACACCGGGAATCTTTGCCATATCCTGGATAAGATCGGCGATGTGATGCTTGCCATCGATATCTATACCGTAATATGTGATTTCTTGAGCAATAACCTGAAACTCTTTCACGCCACATGCCACCAGATCACTAACTTCCTGAAGGATTTCCTCTTTCTTCCTACTGGTATGTTTTCCAGTAATCAGAGGAATTGCACAGTAAGCACAATGACGGTCACAACCCTCACTAATCTTAATATAACGGTAATGTCGTGGGGTCGTCAGACAACGTCTTCCCTCACAGGTAGGTGTATCTGCCTTACCAAGATCATTCAACAGTGTTGTGAAATTAAATTTACCGTAGAACTTATCCACCTGTGGTAATTCCTTCTCCAACTCCTGCTGATACCTTTGGGACAGACACCCCATGACAAAGAGTTTCTTCAATTTCCCTTCTTCCTTACGTTGTATAAACTCCAGGATTGTATTGATGCTTTCTTCTTTGGCGTCACCGATAAAACCACATGTATTGATAACAGCAATCTCACCACGAGGGTTCTTGCTGTCATGGGTACAACGATAACCGTTAGCTTCAAATAATCTGATAAGTCGCTCACTGTCAACCAGATTCTTTGAGCATCCTAAAGTAATAATGTCAACCTGATTATTGTTCATTAAACAGAGATGCTACAAACTGACGTTTATTAAACAACTGCAAATCTTCCATACCTTCTCCCAAACCGATATACTTGACAGGAACCTTCAACTGGTCGGAGATACCAATCACCACACCACCCTTGGCAGTACCGTCGAGTTTGGTAATCGCCAAACTGGTGATCTGGGTTACGGCGGCAAACTGTTTGGCTTGTTCAAAAGCATTCTGACCGGTGCTACCGTCGAGAACAAGGAGTACTTCATCCGGTGCCTGAGGTAACACCTTCTTCATCACATCCTTAATCTTCTTCAACTCATTCATAAGTCCCACCTTATTATGCAGACGTCCGGCTGTGTCAATAATCACCACATCTGCATCATTGGCTTTGGCAGAACATAATGTGTCGTATGCTACTGATGCAGGATCACTACCCATCTGTTGTTTGACAACAGGAACACCCACACGTTCTCCCCAGATACACAACTGTTCTACGGCTGCGGCACGGAAAGTATCAGCAGCACCAAGATAGACTTTCTTTCCTGCAGACTTAAACTGATAAGCCAACTTACCGATAGTCGTTGTCTTACCCACACCGTTCACGCCCACTACGAGTATGACATAGGGTTTATGATCAGATGGTAAATCCCAATTATCATTGTCTTCGGAATTATTCTCTGCCAATAAAGACGCGATTTCATCGCGCAATATAGCATTCAGTTCTGAGGTAGAGACATATTTGTCACGCTCTACCCTTTCTTCTATTCGACGGATAATCTTCAGGGTGGTATCCACACCTACATCAGAAGTGATCAGCACTTCCTCCAACTCATCCAACACATCATCATCTACCGTCGATTTGCCGGCTATAGCACGTGTCAGTTTTGAGAAAACACTTTGTTTGGTCTTCTCCAGTCCTTTGTCTAATGTTTCCTGCTTTTTCTTATTAAATAAGCCGAATAATGCCATATCAATTTGTATTTTGCGACAAAAATACGAAAATCTTATGAGATAAACAACAAAAATGGCCGCAAATCATCAATTTGCGACCATTTCATCGTTATATAGTAAGAAATTAATTCTTAAAGAAGTCCTGAACAGCCTCATTGGGAACCATCTGCTCATCGAAAATATAAGCACCGGTCTTTGGGCTCTTCACCATCTTAATAACCTTTGTATATGCGCGACCGTCCTTTGAACCTTCATGGAGGGTAGCCACTGTTTTCTTTGCCATACTATCCTAAATTATTTGATTTCTTTATGAACAGTCATTCTCTTAAGAATGGGATTGTATTTCTTCATTTCCATTCTCTCAGGAGTATTCTTACGATTCTTCGTCGTTACATAACGGCTTGTTCCAGGAAGACCGCTATTCTTCATCTCGGTGCATTCCAGTACAACCTGTACTCTATTGCCTTTAGCTTTCTTTGCCATGGTGATTATTCTCCTATAACTTTAATGTCTTTCCAGTTTATATAACCTTTTTCCACAGCTTGTTTCAGTGCGGCGTCAAGGCCTATTTTATTAATAAGACGCAATCCTGCAGCACTAACCTTGAGGCTAATCCAGCACTGCTCTTCTACATAGTAGAATTTCTTGCTGAACAAATTAACATCAAAGCTGCGCTTTGTGCGGTGCTTTGAGTGGGAAACGTTGTTACCTATCTGTGCTTTCTTTCCCGTAATTTGACAAATCTTCGACATTGCTATCTACTTTTTTACTTCGATTTTTTGATACTTATTCCAAACAGGTTGCAAAATTACAAACTTTTCGTGAAATAACAAAATATTTCAATAAAAATGTTTGTAATTATGTTTTTTTTACGAAGAAATATTCCTTTAACCATCAAATATAGATGATTTCACGGAAATACAACTTACATTTTGGCATCTTCCGGCTTTGGAGAGAGATGATCATTGAGATAATCTAAAAACATCTGCAGAGCACGGTGGGTTGCTATAGCAAGGTTACGATCCCGACCGTCATCCTCTTCCAACTTAAGGGTCACGATATCGTCGGTAGTACCACAAGCCAACCAAATTGTTCCTACAGGTATTTCTTTCGTACCACCACCAGGACCGGCAATACCTGTGGCAGAGATGGCAAAGTCAACATTCAATATCTTACAGGCACCCTGCACCATCTGAATGGCTACTTCCTCACAAACGGCAGTCTTCTCCTCTA
>JAEEZP010000231.1 GCA_016291915.1 Prevotella sp.
GCGATTAGGGTGACCTCCGGCAGTCAATCCTTCCTTTCTACAACAAAGGTAAGGAAAAACTGGCATATTTTCTCGTATATAGAACGTTAAATAATTTAAGAGTTATTGAGGACTCTTATTATAGACTGCAAAGTTAAAGAAGGGACGTAAAGATTACAGGCAGGCGGTTCTCTTTATTTGCCTGGCTCACTACTACACATTGGTCAATGGCCGAAGGCCGTTTCGCATATCTGTCCCCGAAAACTTCGCAGAGTTCAAAGGCCGAAGGCCTGGAGAGATTATAGACACATAAGTCCCCAGCTGCTTGGGGCATTACCACACATTGGTTAAAGGCCGAAGGCCTGGAAAGATTATAGGCAGGCGGTGGAGCGCAGCGAAACCCCTGCAATGGTGCATACAATCATCTAAACCCTGAAAGGGTGACAGAATCTGCCATACCTTCGGCATTCAATGAATTGCAACCTTTTCGCAGGGGTTCACGCTTCGCTTCACCCCTGCCTATGTTCTATCGCACTTTCAGTGCTCTAGGTCAACAGATATATCATTGCTTATTTCAAACCACTTGCCCTTCTCCGTTCTGCCGAATTTGTAATTCGGCAGCAATGAGAAGCGAATTTGTAATTCGCACAAAAGCACATGGATTGAATTTATGAATGCTATTGTATGCACAAATGATTTACGGGGAGAATGGGGATTACAAATCCCCAACTCAAGGCATCCGCATTCGGAAATGCGGATGAACGAGGTTTAAGGTTTAAGGCTTAGTAATGATATATCATTTGGCCTAGAGCACTGAAAGTGCGTCAGAACATAGGCAGGGGTGAAGCGAAGCGGAACCCCTGCGGAAAGGGATATCATTAATTAGTGCTGAAGGCACGACAGAATCTGTCACCCTTTCAGGGTTTTGATGATCGTATGCATCATTGCAGGGGTTCCGCTGTGCTCCACCGCCTGCCTGTAATCTTTTCAGGCCTTCGGCCTTTAACCTACGTCTGGTAGTATTCGGGGACAGGTATGCAAAAGCGGCCTGTCCCTAATTTTGTTGAAGTCTGCTTGTCTACTCGTCTGCTTGTCTACTTGTCTACTCGTCTGCTTTTCTACTCGTCTACTTGTCTACTCGTCTGCTTGTCTACTTGTCTACTCGTCTGCTTGTTTACTCGTCTACTTGTCTACTTGTCTACTGAATAATTGGTTGCGAAAAAGGGTACAGAGAGAAGTAATGAAAAAAGTCCCCAATCCTTTTCAATCTCAAATAAAATGCTTATTTTTGCAGGGAGATGAACAGAAAAGAACGATATAACTACATTTTGGATTATTTCCGAAAGACTTCACCGCATGTGACAACAGAGTTGGAGTTCGGGTCAGTGTTCCAACTGTTGTGCGCCACCGTACTCAGCGCACAATGTACCGACAAGCGCATCAACCAGGTGACGCCCGCACTCTTCCAAGCCTATCCCGATGCCAAGACCATGGCAGAGGCCACCCCCGACGACCTGCTGGCATATATCAGCAGTGTGAGTTACCCCAATGCCAAGGCCCGTCATCTGGTGGCGATGGCCCAGACGTTGGTACATGACTTCGGCGGTGAGGTGCCCGACGATATGAAGTTGCTGATGACCCTCCCGGGTGTCGGTCGTAAGACAGCCAACGTCATCCAGGCCGTCGCCTTCGGCAAGAGTGCCATTGCTGTGGACACCCATGTGTTCCGGGTGAGTCGCCGGATGGGGTTGGTGCCCACCACTGCCGACACGCCGTTGAAGGTGGAGTTGGCGTTGAAGAAGCATATCCCTGCTGAGTTGCAGGCCGATGCCCATCACTGGCTGTTGCTACACGGAAGGTATATCTGTCAGAGTAGGACACCGCGATGCGGGCAGTGTCCTTTTGACGAGATCTGTCCGAAGCTCGTCAACTTATGAGTTGATAGTGCATAGATGTTCTTTACGTTCTTCACTCTTCACTCTTCACTTTTATCGAACCTCCCTCAAACCGGATGGTGACTTGGGAGAAGCCCATGGAGCGCATCAGTTGGTTGAACTGTCGGGAGGCGTTCTGCTCGGCGCTCTCGATGTTCTGGCGGTTCAGACAACGGGCACGCATCCGTTGGCGGGCACGCTCATACATCATCTGGCGGTCCTCGTCGGTCCATTTGCCTGACTCATAGAATGCTTTTGTCTGGGCCTCGTCGATGAACTTCTCATCCAGCAGTTTGATGGGTGGCAGGGTGACGATGATAGTGTCTTTCTCTTTCTTGATCCATTGGCCTTTCACCTCGTTCATGTCGATGCCTAACCGTAATGTGCCGTAGTAGATACGTACCAGTTCGTCGTCGGCGAAAAAGCGGTTTCTGGTGGTGTCCACCATCTCCTCGTCAGAGACTGAGAGGAACTCCCATTCCCCGATCTGTTTGATACTTGCTATCTGTGTGGGTGTGATGCCTATCCGCTGATCCACCTCGATGTCGGCCCCTGTGGCCACGACAGAACGGTAGATGAGGTAGGAGGCAATGATCACGAGAAGGATGAAAAGGGCGATGCCGCCCAACACCCATTTGCTCACTGTCCCCAGGGCGTGGAAGAGGGTAGAGAGGGTGGAGGGCTGTGGTGTCTGCGGGGGTTGCGGAGAGGTGTTGCCCGTGAGCTGTTTGTTGTCGTTCATCGTGCGAATGTTTTTTGATCGAGTAATGAGGGAAGGTCCGAAACGGTATATTTCTTTCTGAAGGTGATGGTGATATTACTCTGGGGGTATCCCATCTGTTCAATCATCGGTATCAGCGTATTGGCGGCATTCTCCTGGGCCATGTGTATGATGCCCATCTTTGGGATGTCGTTGATGATCGCTGCCCGTCCTTGTTTCTCGTAGATCGACAGTTCTTCATCAGAGAAGTTGGCCCTCAGCAGGGAGACGTGTCTTTTTATCTCCTGGTGGTTGATCTTACTGCTGGTCATCTCCACCTTCGGGTCGGGCAGGATAATCTCTATCTTATCACCTCTCTTCCGGACGTTTTTCTCGGAGAAATCAGAGAAGTCGATATATGCCTTGAGGGAAGCATCCATGGGGATGGCAATCTTCCGTTTGCCCATCGGCAGGGTGATATCAAACTCTTTTTGCAGGAAGGAGCCTTTGAGTTTCATCTGATCGTCGTGGGTGACGATCTTATGCACCTGGTATTCGGCGGTATAGAGCTTGGCACATTTCTGTATCTGCATGACCATCATCGGAATGGTATCGAGTACTGGCGAAGGGTCGCTGGCTTTCTCTTTACCGCCACAGGCCATGAGGAGAAAGGCTGACAGGAGGATGAAGGGTTGTAAGAGCTTCTTTGTCATCTTATTCTTTTCTTTTGGGACAAAGATAATGAAAACGGAATGCAAAACAAAATAAATTGTGATTTATTTTTTTTGCTGAGGTATAGTCAATATTGTTTTCTTCTTTACTTCTCTCTGTACCCTTATGTTCTTTTTCTCTCTCGGCAGAGAGAGAAAAAGAACATAAGGGTACAGATAATAGTAATCAACTCACTATTATTACTAAAAAATGTCATTTTTGACGGTAATACCTTTAAAAAAGCAAATTTTATGTTGTAGGCTGTTTGTTGTTTAAGTAAAATAGGTTAATTTTGGAATCGTAATGACAGAAAAGAGTAAAATGAGAAGATTATCTATTGTTTTAATGGCTGTGTGCTCCCTCGTACTCACGTCGTGTAAGGAGAAGAAGACATCCACAGTGATCATTGCCCCCAAGCCTGTTGAGGAGGTGAAGAAAGACCCGTCGAAGATGCAGGAGATCAACCAGGATATGAATGTTGAGTGGATCGGCAAGACTTATCAGGTGGTGATCCGCAGGGTTTCCGACGAGAGTCTTCCGATGGTGAAGGATGAGGGTGGCTCGAAGTATTATGACAATGTGATCACCTTGAAGGTTATCCGTCCGGATGGTTCGGAGTTTTTCAGTCGTACGTTCAAGAAGACCGATTTCTCCAGTTATCTGGATGACAAGACGCGTAATAACGGAGCTTTGTTAGGTATTGTCTTAGACCGAGCTGAGGGCGATAATCTGATCTTTGCGGCCAGCGTAGGTTCTCCCGACCGTCTCAGTGATGAGTATATCCCCATGGTACTGACCTTATCCCGGATGGGTAATGTCAGCATCAAGAAAGATACTGAGTTGGATACTGCCAGTGATCGTACGGAAAGTGAGCTTACGGAAGAGGAGGATGACGGCGTTTAATCGTTGTCCGTCATCACCTCAATGAAATACACCTTAATATCTTTGTCGCTCCTGCTGTTGAAGTAAATACGGTTGCCGGCATGGTTATAGACCGGGTGGGGATGAGCATCTTGTCCCAGCCAGTCACTCTCATGCTTACACAGCGGGATCCATTTCAGGAGACCCTCTTCCCACAGGGGTACCACGCGTGAGATATATTCCCCGTCTTTCTTATGAGGATCCGGTCCGTTGTCTGTACTGTTCTCACGGACGATGGCTATATCGTCGGCGAATTTGAAATAGCCGTCACAACAGAGGATCTGCTGATGATCCATCGTGAAATGGCCGTAAGACTTATATTCCTCCGGCAAGGCTATCTCCCAGTATTGCCGGCTACGCAGGTCGTAACGCCCCACCATGGCCGGTCCGTCGGCATAGCCACCGTGATAGATAATGATATTCCCATCATCACTCCACATCTCATGACATACCCAGTCGGCTGCCTTCCGGGGATATCCCTTTGTGTCGCCTAAGGTATCTGTTCCTTCTGTGCGCACACGGATGATCTCATCTGTATGATGGTTGTATAGCCAGATACGGCGGATGCCACAGTCACGGCAAGGCCACTCATGGTTGTACATGATGATTTCCGGGTCGGCGGGGTTGAACTGCACGTGGGTGATCCAGCAGAGGGGCACCTGTTTCTCATAGCTCAGGGCACCTGTGGCTGTATCATAGACACAGAGATAACTGTTCAGTTGTTCATCCTGCACACGCTGGTCGATATTGTATATCGGTCGCTTGTCGAGTCCGCTGCCCTCCGTATCGGGATCATAGTCGAGGCATCTGCCGTCGGTCATCGGCACACACAGCCATCGCCCGTCGTCACTGACATGGGTGAAGGCCGTCATCCTGTTGTCAGGCACGTGGTTGAGCACCACCACCTTCCCGTCGAGGCCCACCTTGCAGATACAGTCGTCTTGTATGAAATAGATCACATCCCTTTTGCTGTCGAGTGACACGCTGGCCTTTCCCAGTCCTTCGTTGAGTGTCCCGTCGAAATACACATAACTCTTCAGGATCCCTTTCGTGTTATGCGTGAGCTGACGCTCCTCACCTGTCGTAAGGTCTTTTACGAAGACGTTGGGATGCCCGTCACGGTTGCTGATGACATACAGTCGTCGGTCGTCGGCACTCAGGGAAGAACAGGTGAAATACAACAGTTGGGTATCGTAATGCTCGTTTGCTGAGCATCCGCTGATCAATTGTCTTTGTCGGATGGTATGACTCATATCAGGCTCTTCTTAGGATGTTATAACTGTCGTTGAAATCCTTGGGATGGTTACCTAAGAATATAATATTCAGGAGGCAGTTGGCGGCCATCTCCTCATCTGTGAGGGTCACCCCTTTACTGCGTACGATATCTTTTCCCAACAACACATCCCAGTTGGCCTTGAAGTTGGAATCATGGGCTCCGAAATAACAGTCGCCGGAACCATCCTCAATAAGCAGGTATTGAATCTGTTTGTTGGTCGGCGTATATCTCATGGTGGTCAGCATGTCGAAGGCCTGCTTGAACTCCTTGCGATGACGTTTGGCATTGGGGTACATAGCCACGACGGATGGGAACAACTCATCAAACTCGAATGATTGTAATAATTGGAACAGTTTCATAGGTAAAGGGATAAAGGTGTTTGATTATCGGATAACCACTTCCACGGGACAGTGGTCACTGCCATAGATCTCGGTATGTATCTTTGCGGAAACCAACCGTGGTTGTAAGCGCTCGGATACGACAAAGTAGTCGATACGCCAGCCGGCATTCTTCTCACGGGCATGGAAACGGTAACTCCACCAAGAGTAGATATCGGTCTGGTCGGGGTAGAAATAACGGAAGGTATCTGTAAATCCTTCCTGTAGGAGTAAGGTGAATTTCTCACGCTCCTCATCGGTAAAACCGGCATTCTTACGGTTGCTCTTCGGGTTCTTCAGGTCGATCTCCTGGTGAGCCACATTCAGGTCACCGCAGATGATGACGGGCTTCTTCTGGTCCAGGCCCTTGACATATGCACGGAAATCGTCCTCCCACTGCATGCGGTAGTCTAATCGCCGTAAGCCGTCTTGGGAATTGGGGGTATAGCATGTGACCAGGAAGAAATCGTCCATCTCCAAGGTGATCACACGTCCTTCATGGTCATGAACATCGATGCCGATGCCATAGGTGACGTTGAGGGGCTGATGACGGGTATAGATAGCTGTGCCGCTATATCCTTTCTTGTCAGCATAGTTCCAAAAACTATGAAAACCTTCAAACTGAAGGTCCAACTGTCCTGCTTGCATCTTTGTTTCTTGCAGACAGAAAAAGTCGGCATCCAACAGTTTGAAGGTCTCACTGAAACCTTTTGTCTCACAGGCACGAAGCCCGTTGACGTTCCATGATATAAGTTTCATTGCCTAAAACTTTGCCATCTTGATGGCAACGACGGCACACTCATCTCCTTTATTACCTAAACAGCCACCGCTACGGTCTTTTGCCTGCTGCCAGTTGTCGGTTGTCAACAGTCCGTAAACCACAGGTATCTCACTGGTAGTATTCAGACGGGCGATACCATAGGTTACCCCCTGGCAGATATAGTCGAAGTGAGGTGTCTCACCCCGTATCACACTACCGAGGATGATAATGGCATCATATCCACCGTGGAGTGTCATCTGATGAGCTCCGTAAACGAGCTCAAAACTGCCGGGAACGGTCTTCACATGGATGTTCTCCGGTAGTGCCCCATGTTTCTCGAGGGTCTTGACAGTGCCTTCCAACAGCGCATCGGTAATCTCGGCGTTCCATTCTGCCACAACAATGCCGAAGCACATGTTACTCGCGTCGGGAACACTGGAACTATCGTAATCAGAAAGATGATGTAATGCGGTTGCCATTCAAGTATGAGTTATTCTGTTACGCGCTCGATGTATTTATCAATTTCCTGCATCACAGGAGAGTTGACATACTTCTTCTTGATATCTTTGTAGATAGAGAGAGCCTCTGCTTTCTTACCCTGGCTTTCCAGGATCTCAGCAGCCTGGATGAGGAAGGTAGGAGACAGACTGTTGTTTGCTCCGTCAGCGGCCTGGCTGTCAGCCATCTTAGCGGCCTTCTTCAGGTTAGACACAGCCTTGTCGAGCTGCTTCACATGCGCATAGGCATTGCCTAAGGCAGCCACAGCGGCAGGACTGATCATACTGTCATCCTCTGGTGAGTAAGCATCGAGGAACTTAACGGCCTCTTCCCACTTGCCGAGGTTTGCCTGACACAGACCGGCATAGAGATTAGCCAGATTACCGGCAGCTGTACTGCTATAATCTTTTGCGATCTTTGCAAAACCAACGAATCCCAGGCTGTCACCCTTCAGGGCCATCTCATAGTTCTCGTTGGCGAAATACTCCTGACCTTTAGCAAGAGCAGTGCTGGCCTTATCCTGACGGGGCTCTGCCACGTAGTTCTTATACAGGATGATACCGGCGATAATCACGATCAATGCTACTACAGCAATGGTAATTGCTTTCTTGTACTTCAGCAGGAAAGCCTCTTGTTTGTTGAGATTCTCAACATTTTTTTCTTTAACGTTTGCCATTTTTTTATTTTGTTATTTCAATTATTCTCGATTTTCCCTAATAGGCTGCAAAATTACGCATTTTATTGCAGATACTGAAATTTATTACCTTTTTTTTTCGTTTTTCTATGACAAAGTCCTTATCACCCATGTTGTTTTATTAAAAAAATAGTATCTTTGCAAGTTGAAGATATGATATTACAGAAGATTTCCATCATCAATTACAAGAATATCCGGGAGACCTCGTTGACGTTATCTCCCAAGATGAACTGCCTCATTGGTTTCAATGGGGCGGGGAAGACCAATTTCCTGGATGCGGTCTATTATCTCTCCTTTTGCAGAAGTGCTTATCACTCGTTGGATTCGCAGGTGTTGATGCATGGTGAGGATTTCTTTGTCCTTGAGGGAGAATATTCCCATGACGGGCAGCAGGAGGATTGTCAGGAGGTGATCTACTGTGGCATGAAGCGAGGCACGAAGAAGCATTTCAAGCGTAACAAGAAAGAGTACAAGCGGTTGTCGGAACATATCGGGCTGATCCCTTTGGTCTTTGTCTCTCCTGCAGATATCGTGCTCATAGAAGGCAGTAGTGAGGAGCGTCGGAAACTGATGGATATGGTGATCTCCCAGTATGACAATACATATATGGAGACGCTGAATCGCTATAATAAGGCATTGTTACAGCGTAACACCCTGTTGAAGATGGAAGAGGAGCCTGACATAGCGCTCTTACAGTTGTGGGAAGAGCAGATGGCCGAGGAAGGGGAGAAGATCTATCAGAAGCGGAAGGCTTTTGTGGAAGAACTGATACCTATCTTCCAGGAGATCTATCATTATGTGTCCACCGACAAGGAGCAGGTCTCTCTTCAGTATCTCTCTCATTGTCAGCGTGGTCCGCTTCTGGAGGTTATCCAGCGTGACCGTATGAAGGACAGGATTATGGGGTATTCCCTGCATGGTGTTCACCGGGATGACCTGGAGATGTTGCTGGATGGTTATCCCCTGAAACGGGAAGGCAGTCAGGGTCAGCATAAGACCTTCCTGATAGCCTTGAAACTGGCTCAGTTCCGTTTTCTCAAGCGAACGAGTGCCCACACCCTTCCCCTGTTGTTGTTGGATGATATCTTCGATAAGTTGGATGCCCAGCGTGTAGAACAGATCGTCAAACTGGTATCCAGTGAGGAATATGGTCAGATTTTCGTTTCGGATACCAACCGTGAGCATCTCGATACCATCCTGTCGGGCAGTGGTTTCGACTATAAGTTATTCCATGTGACTGAGGGTGAGATCAAGGAGATCTCCTCTGAGCAGGCTAAGGAAGACGAACGATTAGCGGAAGGAAAGGAGGTAGCGGATGTTTAAGCGAAATGTGATTCCACTCAGTGAGGTCTTACAGCGGTTCCTGCGTGATAATGGTCTGGAGACACCTTTGCAGCAGAAACGCCTCATCGATTCCTGGGAGAAAATTGCCGGGAAGGCTGTGGCCCGTTATACACAGGAGAAGTTCATCCGAAACCAGACCCTTTTTGTGAAGATCTCCAATCCCGCTTTACGGGCTGATCTCTCGATGATGCGGGAAGAACTGATGAACCGTCTTAACCAAGAGGTAGGAAGCCGGCTCATCACCGAGATCCGTTTTTATTGAGGATCCCTTAGTGGTTGATCAGAGCACCTCATCAACCTTGATGTCGTTGGCATCTGCGGGGATGCCCGGCATCTTCTGAAAATCAAAGCATACCCCTATCTTATAAGCATCAGGAAGGAGAGGCAGAAAACGGTCGTAATAGCCTTTCCCGCGTCCTAAACGGTTACAACGGGAGTCGAAGCCCATGCCGGGGACGATGGCCACCTCTATCTGTGAGTAGTCGGTGAAGGTCTTTCCTATAGGTTCCATGATATGAAAGAATCCACCCACCAGATCTTTCGGTCCTTCATAACAACGTAGTTCCATCTCTGTATCGCTGATAACAGCGGGCAGCAGGACCTTCTTCCCTGCCTTCACCAGTTGGTCGATGGTATCGTGGGTATCCACCTCGTCATCCAGTGAATAGTACATCATGATGGTGGAACAGTTCTTTACCCTGGGATGAACCATCATCCGTCGCATGATGGTTACCGACATTTCCTTCAACTCCTGTGGCGTGAAATGTCCTTTCTGCATGCGGATGAAATTACGCAGTTCTTTCTTGTTCATGCTTCTTGGGGAATGCTTCGTTCTTTTTGAAGACGTCTAATGACTTGAAGATGACAGGATCATCCAAGTTCAGATATTGTATCCAGGCATCCTCGTCCATGATGTTGTAGATAATACGACTGTGTATATATCGTTGCAGGAGAGTATGACTCTTCTGTATCATCAGGTTCCGGCGTTGCAAACCGAGCTTGTCGGCATAGGTGGCAAACTTATCTATCAGATTCTGTTTTACCAGATAGGCAGACAGCTCTTTCATACTCTTGAAAGTACTGAGTTTCTGACGGTTCTCATCCGTATATTTAAAGGCATATTGCAGAATCAGTCCACTCATGCTGGCCTGTCGATAGTAGGATGTCACGCCCAAAGTGTCTTCCGGCACGAAGAAATCAGGGGTGATACCACCACCTCCATATACCGTCCTACCGTTAGCAGTATGATATTCCGGTCCGGTATGTTTGATGCTGTCTTCCGAGAAGAACTCCCCATGTTGGTAACGTTCCAACAGGTCTTCACCATAGTTCTTGCTGCCTGGCTCGTACGGCTTTTGGATACAACGTCCTGACGGCGTGTAATAACGGGCGATGGTAAGACGGATCATACTACCGTCGGGGAAGCCGATCTGCTGTTGTACCAGTCCTTTTCCGAAGGAACGTCGTCCGATGATCGTTGCCCTGTCGTTATCCTGCATAGCCCCGGCGAAGATCTCTGAGGCTGAAGCACTTACCTCATTGATAAGTACCACCAACGGTATGCGCTGATAACTGCCCCGGCCGTCACTCCGGAAGTTCTGCCTCGGGGCTTTCCGTCCTTCCGTATAGGTGATGAGCTTATCTTTGGGAAGGAATTCATTAGCGATCTGAACGGCGGAGTGGAGATAACCGCCGGTATTGTCACGCAGGTCGATGATAAGGTTCTTGAAATTCTCCTGTGACAGTTGTGCCAAGGCGATAAGTACCTCAGGATAAGTGTTCTCTCCGAAACTCTTAATACGGATATACCCTGTGTTCTCGTCAACCATATATGTGGCCGAAACACTCCTGGTGGGTATCTCTCCACGGGTGACGGTAAACAGTTTCTCTTTCTTGTCACCAAAACGGAGTACACCGATCTTCACTTTGGTATCCTTCGGTCCTTTCAAACGATGTTGTGCCTCTTCATTGGTAACCTTCTTGCCA
>JAEEZP010000232.1 GCA_016291915.1 Prevotella sp.
AATCAGGTTTGTGGTGATGATGGCCAACAAGATGCAGATAATGATGCTATGCTTGTCCATGATCCTCCTCCATTTGAATAGGTTTCAACCAGGCGGCAACCGCCGAAATCACGATGGTGAGCACGATGGTTCTCGTGCCGCTGCTCCAGTTGGAGACCCAAGGAGCCACACTGCAGACTCCGCTCAACACAAAACTGGCAATGATGGCATAGAGCACATAACGGTCTTTATGCGCAGGAGGCATGATGACGGCAATGAACATGCCATAGAGGGCTACGCTCAGGGCTGCGATGATGTTGGTAGGTAACAAGCCACCGGCCACGATGCCTGCAGCGCATCCCGCCCCCCATAGTAAACCGGAAAAGAGCGCCGCAGTGTAGGTGTAGGCAGGTGGGCAGTAACCCACTCTGGTTATCGATATGCCGAAAATCTCATCGGTGACACAACAGGCCATCAGCACACGGTGAAGCCAGGACGTGCCAGGGGCAATCTTTTGCGAGAGGGCAGCACTCATCAGCATATAGCGCAGGTTGACTACCAAACACATAGCCACGATCTCGATATACACAGCCTGGGCTGCTACGAGCATATAGACACCATACTCACCGGCAGAAGCACGGGTGAAAAAGCTGCTCACAAAACCGATGGCAGCTGTCAGTCCTGCTTTCTTGGCGATGATGCCCAGCGAGAAGGCCACTGCAAAATAGCCTATCCCTATAGGGATTCCGTCGCGAAGACCTTGTATGATGTCACTACGTCGCATAACATTTATTGGATCTATTTCTTCTTCTTATAACCGGAAAATAAAAAAGTGACTGAAAATCAGCCACTTTTGTTTTGAATCTTCCTTTCCTTTGGGTGCCCAGACGGACTCGAACCGTCGACATTCAGAACCACAATCTGACGCTCTAACCAACTGAACTATGGGCACCATATGCCACTTTCCTTTCGTTTATAAACGATTTGTTATTGGAAAGCGGATGCAAAGGTACGGGAATTATTTGAATAAACCAAATAAATCCCGTATTTTTTCAATAATTATTTTGCCGGAGTAGCTGGTTTGGCAGGTGCTTGCTCTTGTGCAGGAGCTCCAGCAGGTGCCTGCTCTTTTGTCTGGCTGGCTCCGAATCCAGGCATGGTGTTAGGATTGGTCTGCTGTGTCTGAGTAGCTGTATTCTCGAGAACACTCTCTGAATAAGTGGCTGTGGGTGCTACATAAGCGCAGATAACGCTGAGCACTACCATGGCAGCAGCAAGTGTCCAAGTGGCTTTCTCCACGAAGTCGGTGGTCTTACGAACACCCATGAAAGCGTTGGATGATTGGAAGTTGGATGAAAGACCGCCTCCCTTAGATTCCTGAATGAGCACGATGCCGATCATCAGAATAGCGGCAATCACAATCAAAATAACGAATAATGTGTACATCTTTTTCTTTTATTTTTTATTATTATTTATAATCAATTTTTCTAAAAATCGAATTTGGTCTGCAAAGTAAGCATTTTTTTTTGGATAATTCAAATTTAAACGCTTAATAATTTCCAAAGCCTTCGAATAATTGCCCTGTTTGATGTAAATTCGGGCTAAAGTCTCTGTAAAATAGCCTTCATCGATGGGTTTCTCATCATTATCACCCTCATTGGCATCCTCGGGTAGATATTCAGGATTTTCTTTCAGACGGATCATCCCATGATCGTTGTTGATGAAATTGTCGATGAGTTCCTGTCCCTTCATTGCGGGTTCCTCAGGTGTTATGTCCATCTCACTCTCTGTCTCGAGGAGGTAAGCCACATAGTCGACGGCGGCATCGGCAGGAGTGGGCTTGCGTTTCTCTTTCGGTTTCTCCTCGGGGATGGTTTCCAGGAACCTGTTGATGAGGTCAACCGTTCGGTTCTCATCCTTACCGTCTTTCTCCGGCAGAGGTTTTTCCTTAGGCAGGTTACGCAGTCGGTAGTGGGCTGCCTCTATCATCTGGAAGAGTATTTTCCTGTCGGTGATATAGATAGATGCCCTGCGCAGTTCCTCATCGAAGGTAGGGTCGTGGAGCAGGAAGAGGTTTTGCAGCATGAGTATGCGTGCTGTCTGATAGTATGGATAAAGTGCCAGCAGGGAACGCAGTTCGTAGAGCGTTTCCTTATCCATCTGTTCGGGGTGGTTGATAAGCTGTACTAAATCCATATGATACGATTGATTACCAGTTGGCCACGGTGGCGTTGAAGATCTGATCGGTAATGTTTTTTACCATCTGAGTGACGAGTTCTTCCTGCACGCTGTTGAGACTCTGTGTCGTTTCGTAGCTCGAGGTGGCTGTAAACTGCCGCTCGAAATCTTCCTGGTGATTGATATTATTGGTGAATCTCACATTAACCGTCATTGACAACTCCGTTTGTGCGGAATGCCCTTCGGCGGTCACGGATTTGTTACGTTGCTGATACTGTGTGATCTCTCCTTCGATGACCAGGTCGCCGTTGCGTTTCACTTGAATCAGTTTGGTATGACTGGCGTACATATCCTTCAACTGGTTATTGAAGATGCTTGCCATCGGTCCCCACACGTAGTTGGAGCGGATAGGGAAGTCGGCGATGGTGATGGTCTTCGTCTTCGTATAATCGATGCTTGCTCCGTTGAACTTATACGAAACGGAGCAGGCCACGGTCAACATCGTGAGCAGTAGCACAAAGAGATATGCTGTATGTCTTTTGATCTTATTCATATTATTTCTTGTCAAGACCGAACTGTTTGATACGGCGGTAAAGGGTACGGTCGCTGATACCCAGCTCCTGTGCCGCCTTCTTTCTGTTACCGTTGTTACGGTCGAGTGCTTTCTCAATCATCTGACGACCGATATCGCCGAGGTTCAGTGTCTCAAGGTCGGAGATCTCCTCTGCCTCAGCATCCTGCACGGTGGTGACCGGTCTCGGCGTATCACTCTTGATGACGGCAGATACCGGCTGGCTGGTGATCACCTGTCGCTCGCGCGCCTCTTCCAGTTGTTTTCTAAGACTGTTCATGTCGCGTTTGAGATCACTGACATTTCCTCGTAACTCATAGAGAATCTTATACAGTATCTCCCGCTCGTTTTCATAAGAATGACTACCGTTGTGAGAGATGGTGGTGAGCATGGTGCTCTCTGTATCCTGAGGAATGAAATGCCGCAGCAATTCTGGTGTGATGATACGTTCTTTGCTGAGCACCGACATCTGTTCGGTGATATTCTTCAGTTGACGCACATTCCCCGGCCATTTGTAATGAAGCATGATCTCCTTGGCTTCATCCGTGAGGGTGATACGCGGCAGACGGTATTTCTCAGCCATCTGCATGGCAAAGAGGCGGAACAGCAGGATGATATCTTCACCTCTTTCCCTTAATGGAGGCATCTGGATGGGGATGGTGTTCAGACGATAATAAAGGTCTTCGCGGAATCGTCCTTCGCTGATAGCCTTCTGCATGTTGATATTCGTAGCGGCGACGATACGTACATCTGTCTTCATCACCTTCGTGCCTCCCACACGGATATACTCACCCGTCTCGAGCACACGCAGCAGACGAGCTTGTGTAGCCAGCGGCAGTTCTCCCACCTCATCGAGGAAGATAGTACCCTTGTTGGCAACACCGAAATAACCCTCGCTGTCGCCGATAGCTCCTGTGAATGAGCCTTTCTCATGCCCGAACAGCTCACTGTCTATCGTTCCCTCAGGGATGGATCCGCAGTTGATGGCGAAATACTTCTCTCTTCTGCGCGGGGAGTTGTCGTGAATGACACGTGGGATAATCTCTTTTCCTACGCCACTCTCGCCGACAATGAGCACACTGAGGTCTGTGGGTGCTACCTGTATGGCAACATCCAGTGCACGGTTTAGATCGTTGCTGTTACCTACGATATTATACCGCTGTTTGAGCTTCTGCAATTCACTGGTATTCATTGGGGTGACAAAATTACACATTTTATTTGGAAATGCTGCAATTTTGGCAGATTTTTTGCGATTATTTGCTTTTCTTCTCCAGTTTGATAAGCAACAGACCGATGGTGGTCCATATCAATTCACGTATTCGGATGATCAACGCCACGAAGATTCCGGCGCTTGCCGACATGCCCAGACCGTTCACTGACATCAGGAATCCACCTTCACGACCACCCAACTGAAGAGGCATGAAGAAGAGCATGTTTGCGAAGAGCGAGGTAAAGGCGAGGATGAGCACACACTGTATGAAGTTGACATCCGGCATGATAAGCAGTAACACAAACATGATCTCCAGGGCAGAGGCAAAGCGTGTGAAGAGTTCTACGAGTACTGCCCCGATATATCTGATGGGTTTCTGCTGTCTGAGGATCGTCGTATGTTGATCGATAAGGGTGATACGGTCGTGGTGTTTCTCCATCAGTCGGTGTGCCCATTTCTTCAATCCCGGCAGATGCTGGAGTATTTTCATGATGGGCATTGCCAATCCGTTCTTGTATGCTTTATTGAAAAACCAGAAACAGAAAAGGCAGAAAACGGTCACAGCGGTGAGCAGGGTGCCCATAAAGACATTGACGGGCATGGTGATCACATAGAGGATGACCGACAGGAACCAGAACCATATATGACTGTAGATATGTGTCATCACATAGAGGATGACCGAGGCTGTGGCTTTCTCGGCGCCTATCTTGGGTGAGAGTGCCAGTATGCGGTAAGGTTCTCCGCCCATCAGTCCCCCGGGTGTGGCATAGTTAAGGGCGAAGCCGGATATCGTCATCTTATACAACCACCAGAAGGGG
>JAEEZP010000233.1 GCA_016291915.1 Prevotella sp.
AGAAGGTAACATCCGTGAATCAATGGATATAAGCAACCTTTCAAAAGGAGTTTACTTGCTCCGCTGGACCATAGGCAGAAAAACGCAATCCATCAAGTTCCTAAAACAATAAAGAACGAGGAAAAGACTCTATCTTCCTCTATCCTCATACCATGCGAAACTACAGTAAGTGATAGTTCCCGATGACGGTGAGGGCTTCTGGCATTGTTCTGACCTGAAGCTTCTTGAATATGCGCATTCTGTGTGTCTTGATAGTGCTGACACTCAGGTTCAAGTCTTCAGCAATCTCCTCTATCGTCAGTCCTTTCTGCACGCGCTGCAATATCAGTTTCTCCTGAGTGCTTAGGGACGCATCCAAGTCAAAGGTCTTGTATGCTCCTTCCTTGAAGTCGAATCGGTATCTGATTTGTGACTGCGTGATGATAAAGCTCTCTATATGGTCGCAAGTGGATGGACTGATGATGAAAAGCCCAATCTTTGTGATTCCGTCAGAGCGCATCACCAACGGAGTGAACTTCTGGTTGATGAAAAACTTGCGTCGTCTGATGATGATGGGATAGTCTATTGTGCAAATATGCGTCTGGTAGTTCTCGATGTCTATCGCCTGTCCTACGAGCGGGTATCTGTTTCTGATTAGCAGGAGATTCTTCAGCGTCTCTTCATCGACGAACGACCAATATGGATTCTCGCACTCTCTCTGGCGTTGATTATCGGCAATGCCATCCAGATACAGTATCTTGTCCGACTGATAGAGCATCCTGTGACGGTCGAAATCTATCACGAAGCAAGTGGCGTTCGCCAGTCTTGAGAAAGAGTCGATACCCTGTATCATCGAGTCGAGGGAAAACCTTCCGTCCAGTTCCTCGTCGCAAATGGAGTTGTTGAAGAAGAGAGTGTTTACGTCCTGCATGCAGTAGTATTATTATATAAGGTAAGATTTCTGCCTACAAAATTATGAAAAAACGAGGGAAGAGCCAAATTTATTTGAACTATTCCGAGTGACAGTAAGTTCAGCAAAGCTAAAATTATGAAAAATATTTGATCCGAGCCCACAGTTGTCATACAAAAGTATGAATTTCATGAAAAACACGTACCTGAACCTTAAAAACATACTTTTGTATAACAGCAAAAATTTGTTTGACTTCCCGAAATGATTTAATTTTGCAGCAAAAAATTAAAGAACGATTCCAAAGTGATATGCAAGAAAAAAAAAGAGAGGACAGGAAACAACCTCATACAAGCCATCAAGAAAGCAGAACACCATAAGAAGTCTTGAGTGATTAATTTAAGACGAATAAAGAATAAATAATTAAAAAAGTACGATTATGAAAAAGGCGTTGTTGTTTTTATTGCTTCTGATATCAATGTCAGCTGTAAGCCAGGAGAAAGTACATACTATGTTCGTCGAAGGGCGTAACTGGCGGTATGAACATCTTGAGCCTGATGGTCAAAGAGGAAGTGACGGTAGTGAAGGCTACACCAAGTATGATTATGTCCTGAAGGTGGGTGGTGACGTACTTTTCGACGGTCGCCAATGTAAGGAGGTAATATCCGACTTTAAGGGCGAGACATTACTCTATGCGTACGGTTATGAGGAAGACGGCCTTGTCATGCTTTATGCTCTCTTCAACGAACCAGCCTTCTATGCCCCATTTCCCACAGGGCAATGGGTGACACTCTATGACTTCAACGTCCAGAAAGACAGCCACTGCCAGATGGGGGCATTCCTGTGTAGCGACATGATTGCCTGTGAGGTGGGGCAGGTAGAAGACAGCCAACATATAAGTCATGGCTATATATCCTTTAGCGATGCTCGCCAGCCGTCTTGGCCTAAGCGTTATGCCGTGGAGGCAATAGGCAGTCCCTTTGGTTTGTTTGAGTTCACAAACCTCATAACTGATGGGTCTGGTTCACGCTTTATCGGCTGCTATGATGGTGATACCTGCTTGTTCTCAGCCGAAGACTTTTCCTTGACCATGAACATTAGCGAAATTCCTCGTATAGTAGAAAAAGATGTCTTACATGACCTCTCAGGTTGCAAACTCCAGCAGAAACCATCAAAGGGAATCTATATCAAGGATGGTAAAAAGGTGCTGGTTAAGTAAGAGTTAAACGACACCGATAGGCAAAGACATAACAAAACGCAACGGAATAGCGTGTAGCTCAATGGGTTACACGCTATTTGTTTTTTACGAGAAATGTCCTGAAAGAAATGGATAGTAGCAGATAAGAAGAGAATCTCCCCAACTTTTTGTTAATAAATGGAGTTATTCCAAACTTTTTGTTGTTTTTCTTATGGCCATTTGGAAAGAAATATGTACCTTTATCGCTGGTTTATAGATGTTAGCTACAAGGATGCTACATCTTCCTTATGGCCACGAAGGTGGTGAGGGAAATACAGATACAGATGATACGGCAATATTCTGAAAAAATACTCCTGCGTACATATGCGCATATACGTACGCGTGAGAATTTTCCTGAAAACATCTGTATGTATCTGTATGTTCATCATAAATATGCATCCACTCAAAAATAACCTACACCCTACATCGGAGACCCAGCACTTTGTCGATAACGGGGCCGACGTAACGGGAAAAAAGCTCTCTCAC
>JAEEZP010000234.1 GCA_016291915.1 Prevotella sp.
CCACCTGCCAATGCCAAGACAAAAATAAGTTTCTTCATATCGTTTACTTTAAATATTTCTTTCCGTTCTTGATATAGATGCCTTTACGGGGATTCTTCGTATGGAGACCGTTCAGCGAGATATAGTCGTCGGTATCATGTATGTCAGAGACCATGGACCGTACACCCGTAGTATTCTCTGCCGATAACTTGACGGTAATATCCCCTTCTCCAGCATGGAGAAAATCCTTCAGTTCCTGCAGCGAACTGTACTGGATGCGCCCTAAGCGGGTGTAGCTCCAAGAGTTACTGCCATAGAACAGCACAATCTGATTACCACTGTAAAGGATCACATCGCCAGCCTCTGTCGTGATCTGTGTGTTGCTAGTAGGCAGCGAGTAACCTAGAGCACCTACTTTCTCAAAACCGCCATAATCCTCTGCCTCATAGGTGATTGGACCTTCCTTCAGCAATTCCACCAATCGCTTCGTGGCACTGTTGTCAACCAATACGACCGGCATAGTCTTTCCATTAATAGTGATGTTTATCTTCATGTCTCCTGTATTTGACGGTGTTTCGGCTACAGCCTGTCCATCATCAGAACAGCTACAGCAGAATAGGGTTAGAAGTAAAATAAATAATCTCATGATCTCCGCATTATTTTCGCTTGCAAAGATACAGAACAATGAGAATTATCCGCTTATACGATTTAAAGATATATCTACCAAAATCACTTCTTTTGTTGTTCGGCGAGGAACTGCGAGGGTGTCTGACCGGTTGTTGACTTAAACAAACGCGTGAAATGGTTAGGATACTCAAAGCCCATATTGTCAGCCACCTGCGTAATGCTCTGTCCGCTGAGGAGGAGATTCTTTGCCCGCATCATCACAAAACCGCGGATATAGTCTTTCGGACTCTCTCCCAGGACATTACGGATGATATCCCCGAAATACCCGGGTGACAGGTACAGCTCGGAGGCACAGTACTTTACGCTCGGTAAGCCGTACTGACGCTGCAAGCCCATGGAATAATAGTCGTTTAGTAACTGTTGGAATCGTGTAAGGATGTCGCTGCCGCCACTTGACTGTTCTTTAAACTGCCTGGTATAGAAACGGCTGCAGTAGTCGAGGATTAACAGGATATAATCCTTGATGATATAATCCGACTGCACATTCGTCTGGTGCTCTTTCAGTTCATGACGGATATGCTCCATCAGTCTGGAGAGTGTCTCTTTCTCTTCCTCTGTCAGGAACAATGCCTCATTGCTGTTATAAGAAAAGAAATGATAACCCGAGAGGCGTTTCTCTATCTCCGAACCCTGAATAAAAGTATTGTCGAAAAGCAACACCCATCCATGATACTGTTTCAGCGTACCGTCGTCGGTCTTGCCGCCTATCTGCCCGGGAGAATAAGCCAACAACGAACCATTCCGATGATCATATTTCCCGATGCCATAGGTGAGATTCTCCGGGAATTCCTTCTGCAGGAACAAAGCATAGACATTAAAGCGGTTCAGCGAATGCCGGATCTCCCCCACCTCATCATAATGGATGATAGACACATGTGGATGGTACACCTCCGCACCGATATCCTGCGCGTAGTCGTTTGCCTGGTTGATCAAGAGATCTAAATTCATAGGTATGGTTTGTTGTTAACACAAGGAGGATAAGCCATTACGCTTATCCTCCTGAATGATATCTTAAATAAAGAAGATTAGAAATGATACCCCACGGTGAAGAGCAGTTGATGACGCTCGTTGCTCACCGTTGCAGGCTTGCAGACACAGTCGGAGATCTCCGGAGCTGGCACATCCACATAGTAGTTCATGAACGGACTGAACTCACCGTCGGTCTTGCTGTACTGATAAGCCAGATCGAAGTTGAACTTATCCATCGTATATCCCACACCGAAGGTCAGACGGTTGGTTGACTTCCAGTTGGTATAGTCTGTCGTAGAGGCGTAGTAAGAACCCGGACTGTCGAGACTGCCGTCCTTGTAACCGTCTTCCTTGTACATGGCGCTCAGGTAGTTGTAACCCAAGCGGAGAGCAAGGTTATTGGTAGCCTTGAACTCAGCTCCGATCTTCAAGGTGCTCACACCCTTCAGCGTACACTCAGTGTTGTAGTTCATGATATTGTCGCTCTCACTGGTCTCATAATAAGAATCATAATACCAGTCGTAACCGCCACCGGTGTTTACACGAGAGTCAATCTTACTATAGTCAGCATACTCATAGGTCAGACCCACTGCCAACATATTGGAGAAGGTATTACCCAATGATACACCGAACTTCCACGGAGTGTTGAGTTTGAAGTCGTACACCTCGTCATTATGACCATTGTCATACAATCCTACAGATGAGTTGTTAATCAACTCGGTGTAGTTCTTTGTGGTAAGGTCATACCATGTAGGAGTGTGAACATACAATCCCACGCGGAAGGGAGAAGCCTCGATCGGACGGAAGATAGCACCCAACTTGAGGTTGAAGCCCGAACCGTCGATACGACGCTCATCACGATAGGACACCTCACCGGCACCCACCAAGTACTCATTGTACTCACTGTAGTTCTTGTAGTTGACATCCTCAATGTCGAGGGTCAGACCCAAGTACACACGGTCGTTAATATTACCGCTCAGGTTGAAGTCATACTCACCGATATATCCCTTGCTGGCACGGTTCATGGTGTAGTTGTTGGCATCGGTATAAGCAAAATTGCCTTCATTATTAGCCAGAAGCACGTTATAGTTCAGGAAATCCACCTGTGAGAAAGCATTCGAGGTGCCGATATATTCTTCATTCTTCGTATTCAGGTCGAACAATCCCTCATAACCTTTTGCATAAGAGATCTTGTTGGAGGATGCTCCGTTGAGATTATCCGCTACCGAAAGGATATTGTTGAAGTTACGACTCTTATGATAGTTGAAACCGAAGTTCATGAAGGATGATACACCGGTGCGATGGGCATATACGAATCCTATCTGGTCGAAACTCATATTCGTCTTATTGCCGAAATCAAAATCCTTCGCATCCTGCTGCGACACCATACCGAAGGAGGCGCCGAGGCTCGAATGACGGAACAGTCCGATACCGGCAGGGTTGGAACCGATGGTAGAGATGTCAGCACCCAAGGCCTCCATCGCACCACCCATACCCGCATAACGGGCAGTACCATTCAGATCTTCAGTCGCAACATTTGCGTTCTCGTAAGTCTCCTGTGCCAATGTCGGCAAAGCAGCCAACATCATCAGACACAAATACAATATCTTTTTCATAATCATAAAATTTTCAAGAATTATACATGTTGTTAACGACGACCTCCGAAGTGTCCGCCACCGGAGCTACCGCCA
>JAEEZP010000235.1 GCA_016291915.1 Prevotella sp.
ACTGAAGATTGTTGTGGGGCGTGATGCCCGTATCTCCGGTGAGATGGTAAAGAATGTGGTATGCGGTACTCTGATGGGCTGTGGTTGTGATGTTATTAATATCGGTTTGGCAACAACACCGACCACAGAGTTGGCTGTCCGGATGAGTGGGGCTAATGGCGGGATTATTATCACTGCCAGTCATAATCCCCGTCATTGGAATGCGCTGAAGTTGCTAAACAACGAAGGTGAATTCCTGAATAAGGAAGAAGGAAACAAGGTATTGGAAATAGCCGAGGCTGAGGCTTTCGAATATGCTGATGTAGATCATCTGGGAAACTATGTAGAGGATTATTCTTTTGATCAGAAACATATTGATGATGTGCTGGCTTTGTCTTTGGTGGATATTGAAGCCATCAGAAATGCTCATTACCACGTGTGTGTGGACAGTATCAATAGTGTAGGTGGAGTGATTCTCCCGAAACTGTTAACTACTTTGGGCGTATCGTATGATTTCCTGAATGGTGAGCCCACAGGTGATTTCTCACACAACCCCGAACCTCTGGAGAAAAACCTTCAGGAGATTATGGGTAAGATGCGTACCGGTGAGTATGATCTCGGTATTGTTGTTGACCCGGATGTAGATAGACTGGCTTTTATTTGCGAGAACGGTGAAATGTTCGGTGAGGAGTATACGCTGGTATCTGTGGCAGATTATGTCTTGTCTCATAATCCTGGTAATACAGTAAGTAATCTTAGTTCTACCCGTGCTCTGCGTGATATTACGGAAAAACATGGTGGTTCTTATCATGCTTCCGCAGTAGGTGAGGTAAATGTTACTACATTGATGAAAGAGGTAGGCGCCATTATAGGCGGAGAAGGAAATGGTGGCGTTATCTATCCAGCCAGCCATTATGGTCGGGATGCCCTTGTCGGTATTGCTTTGTTCCTTTCCTCTCTGGCACAGAAAGGTGTTACGGCATCACAGTTACGTAGTACACTTCCAAACTATTTCATCGCAAAAAACAGAATTGACCTGCAACCTTCCACTGATGTGGATGCTATATTAAATAAGGTAAAGGATCTGTATAAAGACCAACAGATTAATGATGTTGATGGTGTGAAGATTGATTTCCCTGACTGTTGGGTACATCTGCGTAAGAGTAATACCGAGCCGATTATCCGTGTATACAGTGAGGCAGCTACCATGGAAGAGGCTGATAAACTGGGTAAGCAGATCATGCAGATCGTTTATGACATGGCATAAGAATCGATGACGATAGATACACGATGCGTGATTTCTTTTATCATCTGCTTGCCATCTGTACTGTAGCTATTTGGGGTGTCACCTTTGTAAATACAAAAGTGTTGTTATTACATGGGTTGACACCCCTTGAAATTTTTATTATTCGTTTTTTTATTGCTTATTGCTGCACACTTCTGATATCACATAAGAAACTGTTAGCCGACAGTTGGAAAGATGAGGGTGCTTGTCTCTTGTTGGGTTTTGTCGGAGGTACGCTTTACTTCATGACAGAGAATACTGCTCTTAAACTTTCTTTAGTCAATAATGTCGCGTTTATCGTATGTACAGCCCCATTGCTGACCATCTTCCTTGCGTTGTTTTTTGTCAAAGGGATAAAACTCAGTTGGCAACTGATTATTGGTTCCTTATTGGCCATGACAGGCGTGGCATTGGTCATTTACAATGGACAATTTCATTTTAAACTTAATCCTTTAGGTGATATTCTTGCATTAGGTGCAGCACTCTCATGGGCCATATACAGCCTTATTATTAAATCTTTATCAAGTCGTTATCCCGCGCTCTTTATTACCCGTAAGGTATTCTTCTACGGATTGATTACAGCTTTGTTTTTTCTAATTCCTTATCCATGGGAGTTTCCTCTGGAGGGACTTCGCCAACCTGTTGTTTGGATGAACCTTTTATTCCTCAGCATTGTTGCTTCTTTTATCTGTTTCTTTACGTGGAATTTTGCCGTAACGAAGATTGGCGCACTGAAAACTTCCAACTATGTCTATCTGAATCCTATCACCACCTTGATAGCATCTTCTATTATTCTACACGAACCAATGACTGTCATGTCGATAGCAGGAAGTTTTCTTATTCTTATTGGTCTTGCTATTGTGAACCGTTTAGATATTTGATAACTCAGTGATTTTATAAGAAATTATTGAGAAAAGTCTCTTTTATTTGTAGCAGTTTGTTGACAGTTTAACGGCCTTTTAAATGTTGCAATTTGTGCAACACGCTGTTATACAGATAGTTGTGCTATTTTTCTATTGCAACATGCTAATAAAAAAAGTCTCTCAAAAATTTGCAAATAACATATTCCTATTCTATTTTTGCTCTCGATAACTAATAAAAATAATATTATGAAAAGAAAAATGTATTATGTAACGATGATTTTAACAGTAGGGCTGATGCTGTTCTCTACTAACACTTTGAAAGCAACTATACCGGATGATGACGATCCCGTAACTGAAAAAGAGAAACATCATGGTGATGATGGTTATCCAACAATGATCCAATCGTTAATGAACTACACAACTGGCTCGTTGACAGTAACCTTTTTGGAAGACATTAACGATATTTCTATTTTGTTGTATAAGGATGGCACTCTTGTTGAGTCAGAAGAAGAAGGTGATGTATTTGCTAACGACAGTTTCTTCTTTCATTTGTCTTCATACGGTCAAGGTAGTTATCTTGTTGTAGTAAAGAGCGAGAGCATGATAATCTATACTATGACATTCGAGTATTAATCTCTACTCATGAAAGACACTTTCCAGAGCATACCTGAAATAATATCACGGTATGCTCTGTTTATGATGAGTGGTAAATGAATGATCACCCTTTAAAACAGTGAGAACATATATTTAGCGGCAGCGATAGCGATGCGGAACATGATGTATATCATGATACACAGGCAGATGAAGAGAATGATACTGTAAACAGCTTTCTTATTCACTGTACTTACCGTTTCGGGATCTTCTTTGATGAATCCGTCTATCAGTTGCATGTTCTTGACGTTACTTTTATGGAAGACATCGATGACATCTCCTACATAAAAAGGTATCAGTCCGAGGAGTAGGTCACGAAGAGAGTTATTCAAAATAGCGAGGGTGAGTGGGAAAGACCGTATGCCGATAGCGCTGAACAAGACATAAGCGATGGAGATAAGAGCGGTAATGGCATCACCTATACCACCTGGTATGGCAAATCCCAAAGCGGCATCAAGGTAATAACGGTCCATATAGTTGGTCAGTTGCTTCAGCCAGTTATAGTATTTACTGGAAGCAACAAGTTCTTTGCGGTTTTTATCTTTTATCTTCATCATTCAGATAGATTATTTTTGTCTGTCGTCTCTTCTTGAGAGGCTACTGCATGAATGTTTCTCATCAGTCCACTGTATTTCACTCTTTTCACAGCACTTCCCTTAAAGAGTCTCTTATAGTCATCTTCACTGAGCTGTTGCCACTGTTCCTTGGTCATCTGCAACAGTTCTTTTTTCGGTTGTAGGGATGGCTCAAGGGTAGGGGAGCCCATGGCATTCCACGGACATGCTTGCTGACAACGGTCACAGCCATAGATTGTATTCCCCATCATCCCAACCATCTCTTGAGGTATTTCTCCACGGTTTTCTATTGTAAGATAGGACAGGCAATGCTCGGCATTCATGTCTCCTTCTAATGAAAGTGCTCCTGTCGGACAAGCATCAATACATCGTCGACAGTTTTCGCAGTGGGATTTGATCGGACTATCATAAGCCAGCGGGATATTTAGGAATAATTCTCCCAGGAAGAACATACTACCGGCATGAGGGATGATCAGTTGATGATGCTTGCCAACCCATCCTAATCCCGCCTGTGTAGCCCAATAACGCTCTAAGACAGGTGCACTGTCGGAGAAAGCACGGTAAGCGAAGGGTTCTTCATCATGCCATTGATCTTTGATGAATGCAGCTAATTGATACAGTTTCTCTTTGACGATGTCATGATAATCCTGTCCTAAGGCATAGGCAGCCAACTGATAAGTATCATTGTTTAATTGATGAGAAGGTTTATAGTTCAAAGCTACGCAGACGATGCTCTTCACCCCCTCCATCAGTAATTGCGGATTCAGGCGTTTGTCGAGATGATTCTCCATGTACTGCATCGTGGCATGATGCCCATCGTGTATCCACGCCTTAAAGCGTGTTGCCTCCAACTGATTTACGGGTTTTGCCTCTGTTACTCCGCAAGCATCAAAGCCGAGACGATGAGCCTCGGCTTTGATAGATTGTGTCAATATCTGCATGGTTCCCATGTAATCAGGGTATGACCTTAAACTCATATCCTTGGTCTTTCAACCATTGTATCGACTCCGGTAATGCCGTATAGAGTTTATCGATACTCTTGAGGGAGTCATGGAAGGTGATTATCGATCCGTTGCGAGTCAGACGTTTTACGTTGTTCACCACATCCTCAGCCGTCAAACGGTTAGAGTAGTCACGTGTCACCACATCCCACATCACAACACGGTAATACTTCTTTATCCAGTAGTAAACACTGTGTCTCATCCATCCATGAGGTGGACGGAAGAGATGGGAGTGGATCAGTTCATTTGCCTGAAAGACATTGATGATATAGGTGGTTGTCCAATGCTTGAACGACCCAAGATGATTCATGGTATGGTTACCCACCTGATGCCCTCCGTCGACAATCTGTTGAAAGAGTCCTGGGAATTTCTTCACGTTGTCACCCACCATGAAGAAGGTCGCCTTGATATTAAAGTCGGCAAGAGTCTTGAGAATGAATGGCGTAGCCTCCGGTATCGGACCATCATCGAAGGTCAGATAAACTGCATGCTCCTTAGGATCCATTCTCCAGGTAGCATGAGGATAGAGTTTACGCATCCAGCGTGCCGGCTGTTCAATCATGTCCTTCTACATCCGAATAAGGCATGTGCCCACCTTTTTGTATGTAAAGTTGCTGTATAGGAACATACTTCTTATATAAGGTGTCAACATATTTCTCATCCACGAGATCAGCCAGTTCAATACAATTCTGCATGATATACAGATGCAGCATACACTCTTGCTGATAACCTCTCATCTGATGGTCGTCAAGAGAGGTGTACCAGTTCATATACTGACTTGCATTGTTGAAGAGCTGGTCAATCACATGCTTTGCCTTGTCTTTCTTTCCCAGTGTGCCATAAACCTTAGCGAACTCCAAAGCACCACTCATATAATTCATCGGGACATTATACTCAGGAATCATCTTCTCGGCATATTCCAAAGCCTTGAGAGCCTTCTCGTTCTTACCTTCTGTCACCAGATTGCTTGCCAGTGTGCCGAACAGTCGGCGATGGGTATAACACATACGCATCACGGTCTCATCGATATATAATCCTTTCTTATCCAATCCACCATACTTGAAACGTGTCATCAGGTTATTGTAAACCTTCTCAGTATCAAACTTCTTTGCTCCTATGGCATTGGTGGTGAAAGGCGTGATACGATTGACAAGACCCTCTTGTACAAAGTTGTCTCCCAGGTTCATGTAGTTTTCGGAACCCACTGTCAAAGCCACGTATATTGGACGTGTCCAGTTGCTATTGGCGATGATCTCCAGCATCATCAGATCCTGTTTATACAGATTTCTCTTACCTTTCAGAGATATCACCATCTTCTCTGGGATCGTATCGGAGGCCATCATCATTCCACTCTTTTTCACCGCTTCCTTGTCGATAGTGACATAAACAGTGTCTGTAGGAATGAAATGTAAGTCGGGATTCTTGGAACGTACCCAGTATTTCAAAATGTTCTTCAGTTCGAAAGGCTCCTCGCCAAACTGTTCTTTGGCAGTCTCGGGATTCTCTTGGTAGAATTCCATAATCTGCTGTTTATAAGAAGGATCCACCTCCACATATTCGTTTGTTCCTGAACAATAGTCGAGTCTTGGCCAGGTGATAGGCATGGATGGAGAATCGTATGCCGGACGACACATCTGGTCGATATACCAGTCGGTCTGAAGATAACTGAGGTTGCATACCCTGGCATCCGTACGCACACCTTCAACTTCTTGATTATACCACAGTGGGAAGGTATCGTTATCACCATTCGTGAAAATGATTGGGTTACCCTCATCCTGCATAGACATCAGATAGTTCTGCCCAAAGTCCCGGCAGGTATATCTGCCACTACGGTCATGATCATCCCATGTCTGGCTGGCCATCTGGATAGGAACAAGCAGACAGATCACTCCCACGGCTGTTGCCAGTATCTTTGCATCAACCTTGATATATTTCTTCAGATAATCGATGATGGCAGCAACACCCATGCCACACCAGATAGCGAAGGCATAGAAACTACCGGCATATGCGTAGTCACGCTCACGTGGCTGCATCGGCGTCTGATTCAGATAGAATACGATAGCCAGACCGGTCATGAGGAAGAGAAAGCAAACCACCCAGAACTGGCGAATACCTTTCTGTCCTTTATATGCTTGCCAGAAGAGTCCTATCAAGCCTAATAACAGTGGCAGGCAGTAGAATACATTGTGTCCCTTGTTGTTCTTCAGCTCATCGGGCAGCTTCTCCTGATTACCTAAACGGGCGTTGTCGATAAATGGAATACCTGTCAACCAGTTACCATGCTCCAGTTCTCCGTTACCTTGGATATCATTCTGCCTACCGGCAAAGTTCCACATAAAGTAACGCCAATACATGAAATTACATTGGTAAGAGAGGAAGAAATAGATATTCTGCAATTGTGATGGCATGTGTACAGAGAGCATCTCACCACATCGGTCGTAAGGTACATCATAACCTGATGGTAACCAACTGGGAGCCCCACTCATCCAACTCTCATATGCTTGGGCATGACCACTGTCGTGCATACGTGGGAACAGCATGTTCTGTGCATACTTGTAATCGACCTTGTTACGGACCACAAAGTAAGAGTCTTTTTCATCTGCTGAAGCCTTTTCCTTCTGCTGATAGATGGGGGCACCTTTGATAGAATGAGGCTTACAGTAGTCACCGTCACGCTCGAACAATACTTGTGAGGAATATGCCTGTCCGTAGATCAACGGACGGTCACCATATTGGTCACGACTAAGATAACTTCCCAAGGTGAAGATATCCTCGGGGGAGTTCTGGTCCATCGGGGGATTGGCAGAAGATCGGATGACGATCACGGCATAGGTTGAATAACCGATCATCAGCATCAGCAGACAGAGGGAAACCGTGTTTTTGATACGTGCGGTAACCAGTTGTTTGCCTCCTCGTTTGAATTGTAGTACAAACCAGAGAATGGCCAATACGATTATACCGATGATGAAAGCCTTCCATCCATAGCTGTAGAAGGGTATACCCACCATGGCAACAGCCAGCAGGAAAGAGATATTCTGCCGGAGGACACTACGGTCGTGATAACTCTCGTAGATAGCCCATAAGACAGCGGCAACCAGCAGGAAGATATAGATGATCAATCCCGTATTAAACTTCATATGCAGGGTGTTGACGAAGAAGAGTTCAAACCACCCACCCACGGTAACGATACCCGGAACAACGCCATAGAGGATCACTGCCACTAAGAAGAATGAGATGAGCAGGGCAATCAGAGAGCCTTTCAAGTCGGCATCGGGGAATCGCTTGAAATAGTAAACTAACACGATGGCCGGCAGACAAAGCAGGTTCAGCAGGTGCACACCGATACTCAGACCTGTCATATAGGTGATCAGCAACAGCCAACGGTCGGAATGAGGTTCGTCGGCATGGTCTTCCCATTTCAGTATCAGCCAGAACACGATGGCTGTGAAAGCGGAAGAGTAAGCATATACCTCTCCCTCGACAGCACTGAACCAGAATGTATCGCTGAAAGTGTATATCAGGGCGCCTACCAATCCTGATGCCTCGATGGCGATCAGTTTGGATGTGGTCAACTCATCCCATTTGTCTATCAATAACTTACGGGTGAGGTGAGTGATCGACCAGAATAGGAACAGGATACAGGTGGCTGACAGCAAAGCACTCATGATGTTCACCATGCGGGCTACCTGTGAGGGATCACTGACAAACTGTGAGAAGAGATTGGCAGTAAGCATGAAGAAAGGAGCACCCGGCGGATGACCAACTTCCAACTTGTAACCTGTAGCAATAAACTCTGGACAGTCCCAAAAACTGGCTGTCGGCTCTATCGTAGAACAATATACAATGGCGGCTATGGCGAATGCCACCCAACCTAAGATATTGTCCACCAATCTATATTTCTTCATCTATTATTTGTATTATGTTTTTTCTATTAATCTGCAAAGATAGTTCATTTTACTGAATAAAGTGTCTTGAATAAACAAAACTTTATTTGTCAGTTCTTATTTTTTTATTTTTTATCTTTTTATTGGGCTTTTTTAGTTGAAAGACAGTAGGCGACACTGGGTGTCCACATTCTATGGACATATTATCCTTCTCTCTTCGTACAGTCTTTGTACAACCTATAATCGGCTAAAAGAGAAGGTCCACGCCGTATATCAATAACAGATATCGCAAGAATTTCCCGATGGTAATACTCAGGAAGGAGATGAACATATTGGCACGCATGAAGCCCAACAGGATAGTGATAGCACTTCCCAAGAAGGGAAGGAAGGCGAAGAACCCCATCCATGCCCCTCTGCCTGCTATGAACCGTTCAGCCTTATCGAGTTGTTCCTTACTGACATGCAGGTATTTCTCTACCCAGGAGAGTTTTCCCAGACGCCCAACAAAATAGTTGAAGACCGAGCCCAGCACATTCCCGATACTACCATATATGACTAATGGCCAAGGTGCTAACCCGGTAGCTAACAATCCTATCATTACGGCCTCGCTGCTAAAAGGAAAGAAACTTCCCGCTAAGAAGGCTGCTATCAGCATGCCCCAATAGCCGTATTGACTTAGAATATCGGTGAGAAACTCCATAGGTTATAGGCCGTTAAGGCTATCCATGCCACTATCAGTATGATAAAAGAAATGTTTGTTATGCGTGTTCTTGTGAGAGCCAGATAGTGAGCGATGAGTGGACTGACATGGACGATGAGCAATGCCAACAGGATATCGAAATGCTGTGTCTGCAAGACCATGAAGATCAGAATGAGCATGGTCAACACGATGAAAATCGTATAGAGCATACGTGTTCGTATCTTGTCCATATAACTCTTCCGGAGGAAATGTATGATCCCGATAAGGGTCGCCAATACGACAAAAGCAAAGGTCGCAAGCTGATTGACAGACAACTCTTCGTATTGAACAAGTGGTTGAAACTCAATAATCTGTGTAAAATGATTCACGATGGTATTGAAGTCTTCTGTTAACAACCAATAAGGGATGGTAAACCAGTAAGGTGTGATCAGTCCGATGACAGATGCCCAGAAGTTCCGGTGACTCATTGCCATTAGGTTGAGTGTCATCAGTATCCACAGGAAAGGCACGAAGAATAGGATCTGCACAAAGAAGATACTGGTAATACCTAAGAAGAGGAATGCATGGAAAACCTTCCCAGGTGACTGTTTCTCCTGGTAGGTATGAAAAAAGAACAGGATGAACAGCACATAACTCAGGGTACTGACCATCACATTCAGTGTCGGCAACAGAAAGATACAGGTAGAGAGCATCAACAGGAATGATGACGATACCATACGACTGTAAATCCTGATAAGTGCATTGCCATTGTTGATCTCCATCATGACAAACGTAGAGAAGATAACGGTGGCGAACGACAAATAGAGAGGTATCGTCGTCAGTCCTGCCAGATACCATATCACGATAGCTATCACAATGGATATGGGTAGGGTATGCCTGCTCTCGGCTATTCGGTTTTGTATTCTCTTGTTTGTCATTACAGATCTTGTCCGATGTCAGAACGGAAATACTTATCGGTGAATTGTATCTTCTGGGCCTCGGCAAACGACTGTGCCAGGGCCTCTTCCTTGTTCTTACCATAACTGCTCACGGCGATAACACGTCCGCCGGCTGTCACAGTTTGCCCGTCTTTGCGGGCTGTTCCTGCATGGAAGACGATGCTGTCTTTCACTTCGTCGATACCACTGATGACATACCCTTTTTGATAAGCTTGAGGATAACCACCGCTGACAAGCATCACACAGACAGCTGCACGCTCGTCGAAGACCACAGTCTTCTGGTCAAGATCACCGGCGGCCACGCCCTCGAAAAGTTCAACGATGTCACTCTTAAGACGTAGCATGACGGTCTCCGTCTCCGGATCACCCATACGACAGTTGTATTCGATCACCATAGGGTCACCACCCACATTGATGAGACCGAAGAAGATAAATCCCTTGTAATTGATACCTTCGGCAGCCAGTCCTTCCACGGTAGGACGTACGATACGATCTTCCACTTTCTTCATCCAGGTCTCATCCGCAAAAGGAACGGGAGATACTGAGCCCATACCACCGGTATTCAGTCCTTTGTCACCTTCACCGATACGCTTATAGTCCTTTGCTTCGGGCAAGATCTTGTAATGCTCACCGTCGGTGAGCGCAAAGACAGAACATTCGATGCCACTGAGGAATTCTTCGATGACCACCCGGCTGGAGGCATTACCAAACATACCGCCGAGCATCTCCCGGAGTTCTTTCTTCGCCTCGTCCAAAGTATCGATAATTAGTACGCCCTTACCGGCACACAGTCCGTCTGCCTTCAACACATACGGTGGCTGGAGGGTCTCCAGAAAAGCAATACCCTCATCTACATGCTCACCGTCGAAGGTTTCATAACGGGCCGTCGGTATCTGATGCCTTTGCATAAAGGCTTTGGCAAAATCCTTCGACCCTTCGAGGACTGCTCCTGCCTTGGAAGGCCCGATCACGGGGATATGACAGGTACGGGTATCCGACTGGAAATCATCGTAGATACCACGAACCAGCGGGTCTTCAGGACCTACCACCACCATGTCAATGTTATGATCTACGGCAAACGATTTCAACTTCTCAAAATCATTGACGCTGATAGGCACGTTTTCACCTACGTTGCTCGTTCCTGCATTGCCTGGGGCGATGTACAACTTAGCACATTTCTTACTCTGTGCAATCTTCCATGCCAGAGCATGTTCACGACCACCACTGCCAAGCAGCAGGATATTCATCTCTTTCTTCATTCCGATGGTCGGAACATAGATCTTTTTCACATCAACGATATCGTTGGTCCTAGGTATTATTGCGTTGAAACTCATATAATTTAAATGGAAAATGGAAAATATAAAATGGGAAATGGAAACTCTAACCTATTTCAAGTAATCCTCGAAATATTGGGTGATACGTTCGTGGAGATGTACGCTGGAGTGTCCACGCATGTTATGTGGCTCACCGGGATAGACGAAGAAGTCGGGTTGTGTGCCGGCCTCGATACATGCCTTGAGGAACGACAGACAATGCTGGGGCACAACGGTATTGTCGTTATAGCCAGTGATAATCTGTAGTTTCCCTTTCAGGTCTTTCGCCTTGGCTAACAGACTGGTTTTCGCATACCCTTCGGGATTCGTCTGTGGAGTGTCCATATATCGCTCGCCGTACATAACCTCATACCATTTCCAGTCGATCACCGGTCCTCCGGCAACGCCCACCTTGAATACCTCAGGATGATTCGTCATCAGAGTGATAGTCATAAACCCACCGAAGCTCCAGCCGTGAACACCGATACGTTTGCTGTCCACGTATGGCAGGCTCTTCAGATAGTCCACGCCCTTCATCTGGTCTTGCATCTCTATCTGCCCGAGTTGACGGAAGGTAGCCTGTTCGAAATCCCTTCCACGGTTCTCACTGCCTCTGTTATCGAGGATAAACAACACATACCCTTTCTGGGCCATGTAGGTCTCCCATGAACGACTGCTGTAATGCCAGCGGGCATCCACATTATGGGCATGTGGGCCGCCATAAACATACACTACAGTAGGATATTTCTTGGCTGGGTCGAAATCATGTGGTTTTACCATCCTGTAATACAGGTCAGTAACCCCGTCAGCGGCCTTGATACTTCCACATTCATAGATAGGAACCTGATAATCCTTCCAGGGGTCGGGAGCCGAGAAATATGGCGTGATCTTTCCATTGATGGTATTCACAATCGTGATGTCACGTGGAACGTTAGGCTCCTGATATCTGTCTATGAGCCATTCTCCGTTCTCACTCAGCACACCACTGTGATAGCCACGACCATTGTCCAAAGCTTTACGCTTGCCGGTCTTGATATTTACTGAAAAGAGATTCTGCTGTATCGGACTGATCTCGTTACTGCTAATGATGAGAGTCCTCTGTTTTTTGTTGAATCCTAAAACACTCATTACCAGCCATTTCCCACTGGTCAACTGACGGATCATCTTACCGTCTGTGGAGTACAGGTAGAGATGGTTATAACCGTCTCTCTGACTCTGCATGATAAACTGAGTCTTATCCCAGGGCAAGAAGACGATGGGGTTTTGAGGCTCAACGTATTTATCGGATGTCTCACGATAGAGTTCTGCGATCTTATCACCTGTCTGTGCATCATAGCTCACCAACCGACAGTCGTTCTGGTCACGGTTAAGTTCAAACATATAGATGACTGTTCCTTCTGGATTCCAGGTAATATTCGTGAAATAACGATCTGTGGGATCACCTGCCTTCAGATAAATGATATTCCCTGTTCCCACATCATAGACACCTACGGTGACCTTGTGGGACGTCTCCCCAGCCATGGGGTATTTATCGGGCTCGTAGGCTGCTATCCTGGAGTCGATGTTCACCTGTGGATAATCAGCTACCATCGACTGGTCCATGCGATAGAATGCCAACCGCTGACGGTCTGGACTCCAGAAGAGTCCGTCCATGATGCCGAACTCATTACGATGGACGGCCTCGCCATAGACCAGTTCCCGACAACCGTCTGTGGTGATCTGTTTCTCAATACCATCAGCAGTAGTCACGAAGATATTGTGATTCCTCACCTCAGCCTTGTTTACCGGACGCTTCCTCCATGTATTGAAAGTTTCCCTATCCTTCTCAGGCATCACCTCTTCCTGACCGGTTTTCTTGTCCACGACATAAGTGGCCTCTTTATCCACCCTTACCAACGTGTTCTCCCACCAGATCACATTACGGTTTGCCGGAGTCATCTGACGGTAATTCTTCCCGCCGTAGTTCAGTTCTTCAAGGGTGAACAACTTCTGAGCTGTTGCTGTCATCGTTGTCAAAAATACCAATAGTAATACTTTTGTTCTCATCGTTATTTCTTATTAAAGGTTTTCCTTCTTGGTTTCTGACCACCTCTCTCTCCCTGATCGAAAGAAGACTTCCCAGGTTTACGGTAATCGTCTTTTCCTTGGAAACGGTTTCCTTTCTTAAAGCCGTCACGGCCTTTTCCGCCACGACGGGCATTGTTATCTCTCGGACCACGATCTGTATCATCATCCCGGTAGGCGCGACGGTCATTGTCGTCTTTCTTCCTGAACCTACGCATGAAATCTTCCTCATAGGCAGGATTGTGCTTATGGAAGATAAACGAACGGATATCTCCTTTCTCGTTGGCCTCATTCTCGTCCATCCGTTTCTTAAACTCCCTGTTTTTCTTGAAACGGTGTTTCTCGGCCATGGCTTTTTTCTCTTCCTCTGTCTTCAGGACATTACCCTCCTGACGGAACTCCTTCATCTTTCCGTCGAACATTACGTATTTACGGAACTCACATTCCAAAGAACCGTTGTACAGAGGCACTTTCAGGGTAGGACGTAAGCCGATTTGCTCGAAACACTCCTCACGATAACTGAGTATCCAGGCATCATTCCCCTGAAAGGCATGCTTGAGGCGCTCACCGATCATCTTATACGTGGCAAACAGGTTATTCGTCGAGATACGCTCACCATAGGGTGGGTTGGTGATCATGATGGCCTTTTCCTCAGGCTGTTCGAAATCTTTGAAGTCCTTCTGTTCTATGGTGATACATTTGCTGAAGCCGGCCGCCTTCACGTTCGTACGGGCCTTCATGACAGCTGCCATGTCTACATCATAACCATAGATATGATGGGTAAACTCTTTCTCTTGCGAGTCGTCATTGTAAATACGGTCGAGTAGATCCTGATCAAAATCAGTCCATCTCTCGAAGGCAAACTGTTGACGGAAGATGCCAGGTGACATGTTATGAGCGATGAGCGCAGCCTCTATGAGGAGTGTGCCGCTTCCGCACATCGGGTCAATGAAATCGGTTTCTCCCCGCCATCCGCTCATCAGGATCATGCCAGCGGCCAACACTTCGTTTAAGGGGGCTTCTACCGACTCCTGACGGTATCCACGACGGTGGAGACTCTCGCCGCTGGAATCCAGACAGAGGGTAGCGTCATCCTCCGCAATGTGGATATGCAGACGGATATCCGGGTTGGCGATACTGACATTCGGACGGATACCGGTCTCCTCCCTGAACTGGTCCACGATGGCATCCTTTACCTTGTAGGCCACAAACTTCGAATGACGGAATTCTTCGGAGAATACCACAGAGTCCACGGCAAAGGTCTTCTTACTGTCAAGATAGTCAGACCATCTCACGGCTTTCACCTCATCATACACGTCATCGGCGCTTTTCGCCTTGAAATGACGGATGGGTTTTAAGATACGGATGGCGGTATGTAACTGCAGATTAGCTCGATACATCATTTCTTTGTTGCCTCTGAATGAAACCATTCTTCGGCCGATTTGTATATCATCGGCCCCGAGGTTGGTAAGTTCTTCTGCTAATACGTTCTCCAATCCCATGAAGGTCTTGGCAATCATCTCAAATGATTCATTGTCCTGGATGATGTTCTTTTCGAATTCGTTATCCATTTTAAATATATGTATAATTAAGGGAATACGTATTTTCTTCAAGAAAAACACTTGAAGACAGCCTTTTGCTGTGACATGACAGATGCGTTCCACATAGATGAACCCCCGACTGGGCTGTTTCTATCCGGTTGATCTTCAGAATTATTGGATCAATATTCATGGTGTGTCAATAATATCTATGCAAAGGTACGCTTTTTCAGTCAGTATTTGAGAGTCAAAGTAGTTAAAAGGAGTTAAAGATATGGTATGGGTGAATGAAATGTGTACCTTTGCTCATCAAATATAATAAAGTGTCGGAGAAATGAAGTTTGCCATCATAGCAGCAGGAGAAGGTCGGCGTATCACCGAAGGAGGGGAAAAAACCTCCAAACCGATGATGCTCTTGCGGGGAGAACCTATGATAGGTAGGCTGTTACGAATCTTCTCGGAGTATCATCCCACTGAAATAATCGTGGTATGTCGGGAGGGTCATTACGATGTTATTGCTTATCTGGAGGCCATTCAGCGGGAAGGACTAGCTGGTAAACAGATACCCCTGCGGG
>JAEEZP010000236.1 GCA_016291915.1 Prevotella sp.
AGGCCATTGTGTGATGATCGGTTCTCTGGTGGCAGGAACGGAAGAGAGTCCTGGTGATACGATAATCTTCAACGGCCGTAAGTTCAAGAGCTATCGTGGAATGGGTTCGTTGGAGGCTATGGAGAATGGTTCGAAAGACCGGTACTTCCAGTCAGGTACCTCTGATGTCAAGAAACTTGTTCCGGAAGGAATCGCCGGACGTGTTCCTTATAAAGGCACTTTGCAGGAGGTGATTTACCAGCTAACAGGTGGTCTTCGTTCAGGTATGGGCTATTGCGGTGCAGCGACCATCGAAGACTTGCATCATGCAAAGTTTACACGTATCACCAATGCCGGTGTGCTGGAGAGCCACCCACATGATATCTCTATCACCAGCGAGGCACCTAACTACTCAAGACCTGAATAATAGTTTAGAGCTTAGAGTTTAGAGTTTAGAGCTATTGTTACTATAGGTACTGTAGTTACTATCATTTAATTACTTTATCCATGACAAGAGTCAATATCCTTTTGGGAATCCTGCTGACGACGGCAACGACACTGTTTGCTCAGAACAATGATCCGGTAATCATGACGGTTAACGGACAACCGGTTTTGCGCTCTGAGTTCGTCTATTCGTATAATAAGAACAACTCCGAGGGTGTCATCGACAAGAAGACTGTCGAAGAGTATGTGGACTTGTTCATCAATTATAAGCTGAAGGTGATGGCTGCCCTCGATGAACATCTGGATACATTGGTTTCCTTTAAGCAGGAATTTGCCACCTATCGTGATCAGCAGGTAAAACCTTCATTCTTTTCTGATAGCGAGATGGATGCAGAGGCCCGGAAAATCTATAATAATACCAAAGAGGATATCGGCCCTAAAGGATTGGTGAACCTCTCTCATATCCTGATCCGTACCAAACAGCAAGGTTCTGCAGAGGACCTGAATAAGGCAAGACAACGGATCGACTCTGTCTATCATGCGCTGAAGAACGGGGCTGATTTCGCGGCACTGGCAAAACGTGTGTCGGAGGATCCGGGATCTGCTGCTAATGGCGGAAAACTGTCTTGGATACGTCCTAAGCAGACACTCAAGGAGTTTGAGGATGCTGCCTATGCCTTGAACAAAGGGGAGATCAGTGCCCCAGTCCTCTCTCCGGTAGGCTATCATGTTATCTTGATGCACGATCGTAAGCAGTTGGAGCCATATGAGGAGCTCAAAGAGAGCATCTATCGGTTTATTGAAAACCGCGGATTGAAAGAGCAACTCATCGACAAGGCTGTCAACGAGGCTGCATCACAGGCAAAGGTGTCAACGGCAGAACTCTTGGAGAAACGTGCTGCAGAACTGTCTGCTACTGATCCTGAAATGAAGAATCTGATACGTGAGTATCACGACGGACTGTTGTTATATGAGATCAGTAACCGCATGGTATGGGAGAAGGCTGCTTCTGATGAGGCTGGTTTGGCCAGATTCTTCCAGGCAAATCGTAAGAAATACAACTGGGAACAACCCCGTTATAAGGGTATCGCATATAATACCAAGGATAAGAAAGATATCAAGGCCGTGAAGAAATCCCTGAAGGGACTGCCTTTCGATAGTTGGGCAGAGAAGTTGCGTACAACCTTTAACGGTGATTCTGTTATCCGCATTCGTGTGGTCAAAGGTATCTTCAAGGAAGGTGACAATAAACTGATCGATAACAAAGTATTTAAAAAGAAAAGTGTAGTAGTGCCACCGGTGAAGGATTATCCTTACGAAGCTGTGTATGGCAAACTGCTCAAGAAAGGTCCTGAAACCTATGATGATGTGCGTGGGCAGGTTGTAGCTGATTATCAGGATCAGATGGAAAAAGAGTGGGTAGCCTCATTGCGTCGCCGTTATCCTGTGGTAGTCAACCAAGAAGTTGTGAAAACAGTAAAATAAATAAAGATATGAAACGTAGAAGTCTTTTCCTGACGATATTTGCTGCTGTGGTTATCCTGACCATCAGCATGAATGTCTATGGAACAAAAAATATAAACATCGGAAAGCTAAGGACTGCATCCTCAGCGGATAAAGATACGGCTAAAGCTGTACCGGCACCTATCCATGAGGCCAGTATCATTGATGAGGTGATATGGGTGGTTGGTGATGAGCCGATACTGAAGTCGGATGTAGAACAGATGCGTCTCCAGGGGGAAGCAGAGAATATCAAATGGTCAGGTGACCCCGACTGTTCGATCCCTGAGCAGATAGCTGTACAGAAACTGTTTCTGCATCAGGCAGCTATCGACAGTATCGAGGTGACCGAGAGTGAGATATCTACAGCGGTTGATCAGCAGATCAACTATTGGATACAGTTGATTGGCAGCCGTGAGAAACTGGAGGAGTACCGTAAGCAGTCACTGACACAGATGCGTCAGGAGATGCATGATGACTTCCGTGACCGACAGTTGACGGAGAAAATGAAGGATAAACTCGTGGAGGACATTTCCGTGACACCTGCTGACGTAAGAAACTATTTCAAGAATCTTCCCGAAGATAGTATTCCTTTTGTACCTACAGAGGTGGAGGTATCTATTATCACACAGACACCGAAGGTATCTCCAGAAGAGATCAACCGTGTAAAAGATCAGCTTCGTGACTATACCGAACGAGTGACGAAGGGAGATATTACCTTTGCGACACTGGCTCGTCTGTACTCGGAAGATCCCGGCACAAGCCGACAGGGTGGAGAACTGGATTATACCGGACGTGGAATGTTAGACCCTGCCTTTGCTAATGTGGCTTTCAATCTGACCGATCCGAAGAAGATCTCAAAGATTGTTGAGACAGAGTTCGGTTTCCACATCATCCAGTTGATCGACAAACGGGGTGATAAGATCAAATGTCGTCATATCCTTCTGAAACCAAATGTTACCGATGAGGCTATCGAACAGGCTCAGGCTCGCTTGGATTCCATTGGTGACGATATCCGCGCAAAGAAATTCTCTTTTGAAGAGGCTACGATGTATGTTTCTGATGACAAGGATACCCGTAATAATCATGGTGTGATGGCTAACACCGCAGAAGGAACACGTACTTCGAAGTTCCGTATGCAGGATCTCCCCACTGAGGTGGCACGTGCAATAGAGGGGTTGGAGGTTGACAGTATCTCTAAAGCTTTCAAGATGATCAACAGCAAGGGAAAGACGGTATGTGCTATCGTTAAACTCAACAGTCGTACGCCCGGTCATCGTGCAACCATCACGGAAGATTTCCAGGTGTTGAAGAACGTCGTGTTGAGTAAACGTAAGGAAGAATTCCTCAAAGACTGGGTGAAAAAGAAATTAAAGGATATCTATGTTCGGATGAACGATCGTTATAAGGATTGTCAGTTCGAATATCAGGGATGGGTGAAATGATAGGAAGAAAGAAGATAAACCGTTGTTTCGGCGGGCATAGGATCATACTGTTGTTGATTCTATGCCTGTTTGGGATTTGTCTGGCAGAGTCGCATCAGGCCCCAAGAAAAAGAAGGGGCAACCGACAGAAGGTGGATGAAAGGGTTTATCTCGTGCATGCTGACAAACTGAGCTACGACCGTTATGGCATCCGCCCTGACGCACAGATACTCAACGGTAAGGTGCAGTTCCGCCATAAGGGAGCTACGCTGACGTGTGACAGTGCTTTTTTCTTTGAGGCAAACAATTCTTTTCAGGCTTTCGGACATGTACGCATGCGACAGGGAGACACCCTGACGCTGACCAGTGACTATGCTTACTACGACGGTAACGATCAGATGGCGATGGCACGGCGTAATGTGGTGCTTACTCACCGGAAGACGAAGTTGTACACCGACAGTCTCGATTTCGACCGACTGTATAACCTCGGCTATTTCTTCGAGGGAGGAAAGATGGTGGATAAACAGAATGTGCTGACATCCGATTGGGGTGAGTATCACACGGAGTCGCACGAGGCAATCTTTAATTATAATGTTCACCTGAAGAATCCTAAATTCCTCTTGGTGACAGATACCTTGCATTACAATACCCATACTGCACTCGCACATATCGTGGGTCCTTCGGAGATAACTTCCGGAGAGAGTGTCATCCATACCGCTCAGGGGTACTACGATACGAATACCGAACAGGCACAACTGTACGGACGCAGTACATTGGTGAACAAGGAGAAGGAACTGACCGGTGACAGTCTGTATCATGATGAGAAGACAGGCATCAGCGAAGGTTTCGGAAATGTTGTCTATAAAGATACTGAGAACAAGAACCAACTGTTCTGTGACCGTTTCTGGTATGATGAGAAAGTGGGGACTGCCTATGCCACCATCCGTGCCATGCTGGTTGACTACTCCCAGAAAGACACGTTGTATATGCATGCAGACTCTCTGAAGATGTTCACACATAACATCGAGACCGACTCTGTATGGCGGGAGATCCATTGCTTTGATAAGGTTCGTACTTATCGTGTTGATTTGCAGGCTGTTTGCGACTCTCTGGTTTACAATACGAAAGACTCTTGTATGACAATGTACAAGGATCCTATTGCATGGAACGAAGGAAGGCAGTTGCTGGGTGAGGTGATCGAGGTCTTTATGAAAGACTCTACCATTGACAAGGCACATGTACAGGGACAGGCCATGTCGATAGAGATGGCTGATAGTGTGGAGCATTATAACCAGGTGTCCTCGAAAGATATGTATGCATACTTCGAAAAGGGAGAGATATACCGTAGCGATGCCGTGGGTAATGTGCAGTCAGTCTTCTATCCCATCGATGATAAGGATAGTACTTTCATGGGAATGAACTACATCGAGACCAATGAGATGAAGATGTACCTGAAAGAACGTAAGATGCAGAAAATATGGACAACGAAGGCAGATGCTACCTTCTATCCGATGACACAGATTCCTCCCGATAAACTGAAACTCCACAACTTCGCTTGGTTCGACTATATACGGCCCTTGAATAAGGAGGATATCTTTAATTGGCGAGGAAAGGCGTCGGGCCAGGAACTGAAGGTGGTGGCGCGCCATACGGCACCTTTGCAGACATTGTCAAAGAAACCGGCAGAAGATAACGCATTAAAAGAGAATGACGATGTTCAACCTGTTCAAAGTGAGAAAGCCGAGACGCTTTCACCATGATTACCTCTATGTCGATGAGCGGAAAGAACGGCTCAAGGAGATAGAGGAACGGGCTCGGCGTGAACTGGGTCTGCCGTTGAGGGATAACAATGAGAAGGAGGAATTACCATGAGTGATATTATACAACTTTTACCAGATTCCGTTGCCAACCAGATAGCTGCTGGTGAGGTGATACAGCGACCGGCTTCTGTCGTGAAGGAAATGGTAGAGAATGCCGTTGATGCAGGTGCTACGACGATCCAGGTGATTATCGTAGATGCCGGACGAACCAGTATCGAGGTGATCGATGATGGTTCGGGCATGTCGGATACTGATGCCCGTATGGCATTCGAGCGGCATGCTACCTCTAAAATACGACAGGCGGAAGATTTGTTCGACCTCCATACGATGGGCTTTCGCGGAGAGGCACTCCCCAGTATTGCTGCGGTGGCACAGGTTCGGTTGAAGACGCGCATAGCTTCCGAAGAGGTAGGGTCAGAACTGACCATCGCTGGTAGTAAGGTGATCAGTCAGCAACCTGTGGCTTGTCCGGTGGGCTCTCATTTCTATGTGGAGAACCTGTTTTATAATGTTCCGGCACGTAGGAAATTCCTGAAGTCGAATGCTACCGAATTGAATAATATCCTCTCTACGTTTGAAAAGATCGTACTGGTGAATCCACAGATAAACTTTACCTTGCACAGCAATGGGGTAGAGGTGTTCAACCTGCGGGCATCGTCTCTGCGACAACGCATCGTCAACGTTTTTGGAAAACGGCTCAATCAGGACTTGCTTCCCGTAGAGGTGGAGACGACCGTATGTAAGATCTGTGGCTTTATCGGTAAACCGGAGGCAGCGAAGAAAAAAGGTGCTCAGCAGTTTTTCTTCGTCAACGGACGTTATATGCGCCACCCGTATTTCCATAAGGCGGTGAGCGGTGCTTACGAACGACTGTTGCCCAATGGTGAACAGATACCTTATTTTATCTATTTTGATGTACCGGCAGGAGATATCGATGTGAATATCCACCCTACCAAGACGGAGATCAAGTTCGAGAATGAACAGACGATATGGCAGATTCTCTCCGCAGCCATCAAGGAAGCGCTAGGGAAATTCCATGATATACCGGCCATCATGTTTGATACGGAAGGAAAACCTGATATTCCAGTGTTCGATCCTTCTAAACGTACTGCACCGGCTCCACGACTGCAATATGACCCGCAGTATAATCCTTTCCAGCAGTCGTCCACACCCAGAAAAGAACAGGTGCCGAAAGATTGGCAACAACTATATGAGGGCCTGACTCCTGAAAAGAAACCGGTTGTTGGAGAACTCTTCTCATCCGATGAGACACCGTCTCCGACATTGGCCGACGAGAAATCGCCCATCCACTATCAATATAAAGGCAGGTATGTGATGACAGCCGTGAAATCCGGACTGATGATCATCGATCAGTATCGTGCGCATGTACGTATATTATATGAGGAGTATATGCAACAGATGCGTGAAAAGACGGCTACTGTCCAGAAGGTGCTGTTCCCGGAGTGGGTCCAACTGTCGTCTTCACAGGAGGTAACGCTTGAGCAGATCATGGCGGGAATGGAGCGTATCGGCTTTGAACTGACCAACCTCGGTAATGGAAGTTATGCGGTGGCAGGTGTGCCGGCAGGATTGGATGGACTACAACCGACGGCTTTGTTACAACAGATGATAGCCTTCGCACAGGAGTCGGTAATGATGTCCGATGAGGATATCTACCACACCCTGGCACTGTCACTGGCACGACATGCGGCCATCCCCCGCGGACAGGTACTCAGCAACCAGGAAATGGAGGATCTCGTCAATGCCCTCTTCGCCTGCTCAAATGTTAATTATACCCCCGATGGCAAGAAGATCCTAGGCATCCTCCCCCAATCGGAAATAGAAAGTCTCGTCTAACTCCTATTGTATCTATAGCTACTATTGTATCTATAGCTACTATTCTATCTCCCCCCAATTCCCCCTTTTTGAAGAAAAATCAAAAAAAGTTTCAAAAAAGTTTGGTGGATTGAAAAAAAAGCCATACCTTTGCATCGCTTTTCAAAACAAGGGCGTTTAGCTCAGCTGGTTTAGAGCATCTGCCTTACAAGCAGAGGGTCGGCGGTTCGAATCCGTCAACGCCCACAACAAAAGAGGATGTCCGAAGACATCCTCTTTTTGTTAGGTAAATAACCATTAGTTGCAATAGCGAGAGGGGTGAAGTTGCGATAGCGGAGAGTCAGGTAACAGATATGATGATGAAAAACGGTGACGAAGTCAGTGCGAGGACCTGTTTGAGCGAAGCGAGTCCCGCAGCACAGTTTTTCAGAATCGTAATCTGTTCTGACTCGAAGCGTGCAACGAGCTCTCTCTTGTTTACTTCTCTCTGGCGGTACAGAGAGAAGTAAAGAACATCACAACACTACGTTAAATTACCCTAAACTCTAAACCCTAAACCCTAAACTAATATCTTTTTCTTGTTATTATTAAAAAAAATGTGTAATTTTGCAACTCATTATTATAATACGTATTATTAAGAAAGATGATGAATCTTGATCTGTTGACCGCCATATCACCAATCGACGGTCGTTATAGAGGGAAAACAGCATTGTTAGCAGGATACTTTTCTGAGTATGCCCTTATTCGTTACCGTGTACGCGTGGAGATAGAATACTTCATTGCACTCTGCGAACTGCCGTTACCCCAACTGGCTTCTATCAACACTGACTGTTTCGAAATCTTGCGTGCCATCTACCGTGAGTTTACGGAGGATGATGCACAACGTGTGAAGGATATCGAGAAGATCACTAACCACGATGTCAAGGCCGTTGAATATTTCATCAAGGAGAAACTCGACCAGATCGGTGGCTTCGAGCATTATAAGGAGTTTATTCATTTCGGTCTCACCTCACAGGATATCAACAATACCAGCGTGCCCCTCTCTATCAAAGAGGCACTCCATGAGGTATATGTACCGCTCCTGCAGGAACTGATCGATCAGTTGGCCGATTATGCGGAAGCGTGGAAGGATATCCCAATGCTTGCCAAGACCCATGGTCAGCCGGCATCACCCACACGTTTGGGAAAAGAGATGATGGTGTATGTCTATCGTCTCCGTACGCAGTTGCAAGGCTTGCTTGATATCGTACTTACGGCAAAGTTCGGTGGTGCCACCGGTAATTTCAATGCGCACCATGTAGCTTATCCCGATTACGACTGGAAATCGTTCGGTAACCGTTTCGTCAGTGAGAAGTTAGGACTGCAGCGGGAAGAATACACCACGCAGATCTCTAATTACGACCAGCTGGGTGCAGTCTTCGATGCACTGCGCCGTATCAACACCATCGTTATCGACCTCGACCGTGACTTCTGGATGTATATCTCCATGGAGTATTTCAAGCAGAAGATCAAAGCCGGAGAGGTAGGCTCCAGCGCAATGCCCCACAAGGTCAATCCTATCGATTTCGAGAATAGCGAAGGAAATATGGGCATGGCAAATGCCATCCTGCAGTTCCTGGCCCAGAAACTTCCGATCAGCCGTTTGCAACGCGACCTTACCGACTCTACCGTACTCCGTAACGTAGGTGTTCCCATGGGACATGGGATGATTGCCATACAGAGCACGTTGAAGGGATTGCGTAAACTGATCCTCAACGAGCAGGCTTTGCAGCGTGACCTTGATAATACATGGGCTGTGGTGGCCGAGGCTATCCAGACCATCCTCCGTCGTGAGAGCTATCCTAATCCTTACGAGGCTTTGAAGGCTTTAACGCGTACAAACACACAGATGACAGAAGAACGTATCCACGAGTTTATCCAGGGATTGGATGTCAGCGATGCGGTGAAAGCAGAATTGATGGCGATAACGCCAAGTAATTATACAGGTATCTAATTAATTATTATTTCTTAATGTGCCTAGCGATTAGGCAGCTCAGTTTATTAAAAGTTTAAATCACTATTGTTACTATTGTTACTATAGGTACTATAGTCACTATTTATTAAAATTACTATTATGTCAGAAGAATTAGAAAACAAGTCAGAATTACAGGCAGGGAACTCAGAAGAGAATAGCCGCGAAGGCTATCGTCCTGCAACGGGAAACACGAGTTATCGTACTGGCCGCAGTCCGCGTCCAAGAATCCATGCACAGCGTGCTTATGTACCAAGAAGAACAGAAGATGATCGTGACGGCGGGTTCCGTCCGGAAGGTTTCGGTGCCGGTTTGCAACAGGAAGAGGGACAGCAGCGTTCTTACCGTCAACGTGTAAGCTACGGCAGTCAAAACAATTATCAGCCTCGTCAGAACTATCGTCCGCGTCAGCAGAACACTCAGGGTGGTTATCGCCCACGATATAATAACAATGAGGAGGAAGGTGGTTATCAGCCGCGTAGCAACTATCAGCCACGTCAGCAGAGCAACTACCGTCCACGCTTTAACAATGAGGAAGATTCCCGTTTCCGTCCACGTTATTACAACAATGAGGAGGAAAACGGTTATCAGCCCCGTCAAAACAATTATCAGCCCCGCAGTAACTACCAGCCGCGTCAGCAGAGTGGTGGATACAACAGTCGTGGCGGCTATCAGTCACGTCAGCAGGGTGGCGGTTACGGTGCACAGCGCAGTGGCTATCAGTCACGTGGCGGCTACCAGCCTCGTCAGCAGCAGGGCCTCCGTCAGCGCACTGCCGACTATGACCCGAATGCAAAGTACAGTCTGAAGAAACGTATCGAGTATAAGGAGCAGCATGTCGATCCCAATGAGCCGATCCGTCTGAACAAATACTTGGCCAATGCCGGTGTATGCAGCCGTCGTGAGGCTGATGACTTTATCCAGGCAGGTGCTGTCACCGTCAATGGTGATGTGGTGAAGGAGTTGGGCACCAAGGTGCTTCGCGCTGATATCGTGGAGTTCAACGGCCGTCCCGTCTCTTTGGAGAAGAAAGTATATGTGCTGTTGAACAAACCGAAGGATTATGTTACTACCAGCGACGATCCGCAGCAGCGCAAGACGGTCATGGATCTGGTGAAGAATGTATGTCCCGAGCGTATCTATCCCGTAGGACGCCTCGACCGTAACACTACCGGTGTGCTTCTCCTGACCAACGATGGTGATCTTGCCAGTAAACTGACACATCCGAAGTTCCTGAAGAAGAAGGTATATCACGTGTTCCTCGACAAGAACGTTACCCCTGCCGATATCCAGCAGATTGCTGAGGGTATCGAACTGGAAGACGGTGAGGTACATGCTGATGCCATCGACTATGCCAGCGAGACCGATAAGAGTCAGGTGGGCATCGAGATACACAGCGGAAAGAACCGTATCGTTCGCCGTATCTTCGAGAGCCTCGGCTATCATGTGGTGAAGCTCGACCGTGTACAGTTTGCAGGACTCACCAAGAAGAACCTCCGTCGTGGCGACTGGCGCTTCCTCACCGAGAAGGAAGTCGACATGCTGCGCATGGGAGCGTTTGAATAGTTCATAGTTCATAGTTCATAGTTTAAAGTTTAGAGTTTAGAGCTATAGGCACTATAGGTACTATTGTTACTATAGGTACTATTGTTACTATAGTCACTATTTTTACTATCATCATTCAATGAAAAGATCAAAAGTTGTCGATGTCTTGAAAGACACCGAATATGGAAAAGAAATCTGCGTAAAAGGATGGGTACGTACCCATCGTAGTTCCAAAGCCGTCGACTTCATCGCACTGAACGATGGCTCAACCATCAAGAACGTACAGATCGTTGTCGATCCGGCAACGGTAGATGCTGAGATGCTCAAGCAGATCACCACCGGCGCATGTATCGGTGTGGAAGGAATCCTCGTGGAGAGTCCTGCACAAGGGCAGGCTTCCGAGATACAGTGTAAGAACATCGTGATATACGGTCTCTGCGGCAGTGACTATCCGATGCAGAAGAAAGGACAGAGTTTCGAGTATATGCGTCAGTATGCTCACCTCCGTCTGCGCACCAACACCTTCGGAGCCGTGATGCGTATCCGTCATAATATGGCGATGGCTATCCATACCTATTTCCATGAGCACGGTTTCTACTATTTCCACTCACCGCTGATCACAGCCAGTGACTGTGAGGGAGCCGGTAATATGTTCCAGGTGACTACGAAAAATCTTTACGACCTGAAGAAGGATGAGAATGGAAAGATTATTTACGATGATGATTTCTTCGGAGAACAGACATCACTCACCGTCAGCGGACAGTTGGAAGGTGAACTGGGAGCCACGGCATTAGGTGCTATCTATACCTTCGGCCCTACCTTCCGCGCAGAGAACAGTAACACACCGCGTCACCTCGCAGAGTTCTGGATGGTGGAACCGGAAGTGGCCTTCCTCGATCAGGAGGAGCTGATGAGTCTGGAGGAAGACTTCATCAAATATTGCGTACGCTGGGCACTCGATAACTGTAAGGACGATCTCGAGTTCCTCAACAAGATGATCGACAAGACACTCATCGCCCGTCTGGAGGGTGTGCTGAAGGAGACATTCGTACGTCTGTCATACACTGACGGTATCCGTATCCTGCAGGAAGCTATCAAGGCAGGTAAGAAGTTTGAGTTCCCATGCGAGTGGGGTGACGACCTGGCTTCTGAGCATGAGCGTTATCTGGTGGAGGAATATTTCAAGAAGCCGGTGATCATGACCGACTATCCAAGCTCTTTCAAGTCGTTCTACATGAAACAGAACGAGCCGACAGACAATGGAGGCTCCATCGGTTACCGCGGAGTGGTCGCTCCCGGTCCTACCATGCAGGGTACCGACGTGCTGTTCCCGCAGATCGGTGAAATCATCGGAGGTTCTGTTCGTGAAGAGAGTTACGATAAGCTGATGGCAGAGATCGAGCGTCGTAATATGGATATGACCCACCTGTGGTGGTATCTCGATACCCGTAAGTATGGTTCCTGTCCCCACGGTGGTTTCGGACTGGGCTTCGAGCGACTGATCCTTTTCGTCACCGGCATGCAGAACATCCGTGACGTCATCCCATTCCCCAGAACCCCCAAGAATGCCGAGTTCTAATGCTGGTAAATGGTTTAGAGTTTAGAGTCTAGGGTTTAGAGCTATAGGTACTATAGCCACTATAGTTACTATAGGTACTATCCCCCTATATTCCCCCCTCCCCAAAAGAATGAGCTTCGGCTCATTCTTTTTTTCCTCGCGCGCGTATTATATAATAAGGTATATCCCTATAATATCTATAATATCTATAATATCTGTAATATCTATTGCCTCTATTATATCTATAGGTACTATAGGTACTATTGCCACTATTGTCACTATAATTACTATTGTCACTATTGTCACTATAGTCACTATTCTATCTATTATTCTTCACTCTTCACTCTTCACTCTTCACTTTTTTACTCTTCACTTGCCGAAATCGTTCTGTTTATGCGTGTTTCGGGAATATTTACGAATAATCGGGATATAAAATGTTAAAATTTGTTCTTTTTGTAAAAAAACACATAGAATTGTTTGCGGGTTCTGATATTTAAGCGTATATTTGCACAAAATTATTGTCACCTTTCCTTTGGGAGGGGGGCTTTAGTATGAGAGAATTTAAGCATAAAGTATATATTTAGTTTAATTTAATTTTTTTTAGTCTAATGAAAAAGAAAATTTTTAGTTCTTTGCTCTTAGTAGCCTTTGCATTTGCTGCTACGAGCATGTTCGTTTCTTGTAAGGACTATGATGACGACATCAACGAGCTTCGTAGCCTGATCGATGGAAACAACACATCATTAACAAATGCCCTGGGTCAGCTCAGATCTGAGTTGGAGACTTACAAGTCCCAGATGGAAACCAGACTCTCTGGTATCGATGGTGAGATTAGCACCCTCAGGGAAACAGTAAAAGGTCATACCACTGACTTGACAGATCTTAAGCCGAAAGTAGCAGATCTTCTTGCCTTCAAGACTACTGCAGAGAAAAAAATTGGCGATGCTGAGCAAGCTATTCGTGATATCAATGCTCTTCTCGGTGGCCAGCTTGAGAATGGTAAGACCTTCAAAGCCGCTATTGAGGAGATCTACGGTCGCGTAGAGGCTCTTGAGACTGACATGGGTAAGGTTCTTACAGAGGAGATTCCTGGTTTGAAGGATAGTATCGGTCTGCTCCGCGCTGTTGACGCTGACCTCCAGATCCAGATCAATACGCTGAAAGACTTCAAGAAGAGCATGGAAGAGGAAATTATCCCAGGTCTTAACCTTAAGGATGAAGCTCTTAATACGAGAATCGACAGTGTCATCGGTCAGTTGAACATTCTCCGTAAGACTGTTTCTAACAACTCTACAGCTATTACTAATATCAATAACATGCTGGGTGGTGAGCTCGAAAGTGGTAAGACCTACAAGCAGGCTATTGAGGACCTGACACAAGGTTTGCAGGATGCTAACGATGCTATCGAGGGTCTGCAGACTGGTCTGAGCCAGTTGAACGTGCTCATTAAGACTTCTCTCCGCTCTCTCGTATTCAAGCCCGCTTGCTACTATGAGGGTATCGAGGCTTGCAAGATGCTGTCTCTGAACTATCTGAAGTATGAGCTTCCTGCTGCTGCATGGAACATCAAGGAGACCAAGGGTTATGATGATGACCAGCGTTATCCTTGCTCTGATGGCTTCAAGGTGCTGAGCTTCGCTGCACAGTACTATATGAACCCGTCAAGTGCTGATCTTTCCAACGCGGATGTTAAGGTGCTCGACGAAGATAGTGAGTATATCATCGACCGTGCTTCTGAGGCTGGTCTGACCGTTAAGGATTGGTACACCAAGGACGGTATGCTGAATGTTAATCTGAAGGTTAAGGATAACAGCAAGATCAAGAGAATCAGCCCAACTGATCAGTTGAGAATGGCTTGGACTCCTATGGTTACCGTATTCGCTACTCAGGTTAACCTCAATAAGGCTAGTGGTGACACTACTATCACATCTGACTGGGCAGCCGTTGTCGCTGAGGAGATCTCTGGCTTGAAGATTGCACACCAGGAGATTACAAAGGCTAATCCTATTCCTTGGACAGGTGTTTGCAATAATACCGATGAGGGTATGTGCGAGATTGTTGAGCCAGGTCACTTGTTCCCGACTGTAA
>JAEEZP010000237.1 GCA_016291915.1 Prevotella sp.
AACCCCCCGTTCAGAGGCGAAAGCGGATGCAAAGGTATGATAAATATCAATACCCTCCAAATATTTTGGCAACTATTTTCCCAAAAACAAGAAAGTTTTCGGGATTCTTAACAAAATCGATCTTTTATCAAGAAAGCACGCCTAATTCCTTACCTACTTTAATAAATGCAGCAATACACTTATCAAGCTGTTCACGATTATGTCCAGCAGATATCTGAACACGGATACGTGCCTGTCCCTTAGGAACTACCGGATAGTAGAATCCTGTGACGTAGATACCCTCTTCCTGCATCTTAGCTGCATAAACCTGTGAAAGTTTTGCATCATACAACATAACCGCGCAAATAGCACTCTGAGTTGGTTTGATGTCAAAACCGGCGGCCATCATCTTATCGCGGAAATAGTTCACATTTTCAACAAGACGATCATGTATCTCATTTGACTCTTTCAACATCTTGAACACCTCAAGACTTGCACCGATGATGCATGGAGCAAGAGAGTTGGAGAAGAGGTATGGACGGCTGCGCTGACGAAGCAGGTCGATAATCTCTTTTCTACCTGTGGTAAATCCACCTAAAGCACCACCAAAGGATTTTCCTAATGTTCCTGTGTAAATGTCAACCCTACCGTAAGTATTGAAAAATTCGCTTACGCCATGACCTGTAGCACCAACAACACCAGCTGAATGTGACTCATCAACCATTACGAGAGCATCGTATTTTTCAGCTAGGTCACAAATCTTATCCATTGGAGCCACATTACCATCCATAGAGAAGACACCATCTGTAACGATGATACGGAAACGCTGTGCCTGTGCTTCTTGGAGACACTTTTCCAGTTCTGCCATATCTGCATTAGCATAGCGATATCTCTTAGCCTTGCAAAGACGGACACCGTCGATAATTGATGCATGGTTGAGAGCATCACTGATGATAGCATCCTCCTCGGTAAACAATGGTTCAAAAACGCCACCGTTAGCATCGAAGCAAGCAGCATAGAGAATGGTATCTTCCGTCTTGAAATAATCAGAAATAGCTGCTTCCAATTCTTTGTGAATATCTTGTGTACCACAGATAAATCGTACTGAAGACATTCCGAATCCTCTGCGGTCCATCATCTTCTTTGCACCCTCGATCAGTCTGGGATTATCCGACAAACCGAGATAGTTGTTTGCGCAGAAGTTTAACACTTCCTTACCTTTAACGGTGATGGCTGCTCGCTGAGGACTTTCTATCAATCGTTCCTCTTTGTAAAGTCCTGCTTCTTTAATCTCAGCGAGTGTTTTGCTGAGATGTTCTTTCATTTTGGTATACATATTATTAAATAGTTAAAGTTAATTGACTACAAAGTAAACACTATTTTTCCGAACAAAGTAATATATTTGGCGTTTTTTAAATATATTAGCCATTTTTTTTCATTTTTTATTCGACGTATTCCTTTATTAGAAAAAAAAGCATTTACTTTGCACCTATAATTATTTAATAATGTAATACGTAATGAAAAAAGTACTAATTATCGGGTCTACCGGACAGATTGGATCCGAGTTGACTCTTGAGTTAAGGAAACGATATGGTAATGAAAACATTGTAGCTGGCTACATCAAGGGAGCAGAACCCAAAGGGATCTTAAAAGAAAGTGGTCCTTCTGAGCTCGTTGATGTGACGGATGCACAGGTGATCTCAGATGTTGTTAAAAAACACAACATTGACACTATTTACAATTTAGCTGCCTTATTATCAGTTGTTGCAGAATCCAAGCCACGTTTGGCTTGGAAAATCGGAATCGATGGTTTATGGAATGTTTTGGAAGTTGCCCGTGAAAACAAATGTGCGGTCTTCACCCCTAGTTCCATCGGTTCATTTGGTGACGACACGCCCCATGATGATACCCCACAGGATACTATTCAGCGCCCAAAGACTATCTATGGTGTTTCTAAGGTTACCACAGAATTATTAAGCGATTATTATTTCCACAAGTATGGCGTTGACACCCGATCAGTACGTTTTCCAGGTATTATCTCATACATGACACTTCCTGGTGGTGGTACTACTGACTATGCAGTAGATATCTATTACAATGCTGTAAGGGGTGATAAGTTTGTTTGTCCGATAGCCAAGGGCACATATATGGATATGATGTATATGCCGGATGCATTGAATGCTGCTATCATGTTAATGGAAGCTGACCCTACCCGACTGGTTCATCATAACGGATTTAACATTGCGGCTATGAGTTTTGAGCCAGAGATGATCTACCAAGAGATAAAAAAACATAAGCCCAATTTTGAAATGGTTTATGATGTGGATCCTTTGAAAGAAGCCATTGCCACCAGTTGGCCCAACAAGATGGACGACAGTTGTGCACGCAAAGAATGGGATTGGAAGCCACAGTATGATCTTTCTTCCATGACTATTGACATGCTTGATAAACTATCGAAGAAGTTATCTGAATAACATATACATTATATAATATACCCTACCCTCCCCAATCAATTGGAGAGGGTATTTTTTACCCTCATTGGTCCGGCCATTATGTCTCAAAGGCCCGGCCATTAAGCCTTGTTTACCCGGCCGATGGGTGTATAATCATAAAGATATCATAAATTATAAACAATAATCCCGATGAAGAGCTCTTCACCGGGATTATTCTTATTGAATATCACTCAAGATTATTTCTCAAGTAACAGATTCATCATTTCGCATGCAGCCTTAGCAACAGAAGTACCAGGACCGAAGATAGCTGCAACACCAGCCTTGTACAGGAAGTCATAATCCTGAGCTGGAATCACACCACCAGCGATAACCATGATATCCTCACGACCGAGTTTCTTCAACTCCTCGATCAACTGAGGAATAAGTGTCTTATGACCGGCAGCCAGTGAAGAAGCACCAACGATATGCACGTCATTTTCGACAGCCTCGCGTGCAGCCTCCTCTGGAGTCTGGAACAACGGACCCATATCTACGTCGAAGCCACAGTCAGCATAACCGGTAGCAACAACCTTTGCACCACGATCGTGACCATCCTGACCCATCTTTGCAACGAAGATACGTGGGCGGCGACCTTCTTTCTTAGCAAACTCTTCTGTCAACTCACAAGCTTTCTCAAAGTCGGAGTCGTTCTTTGATTCTGAACTATACACGCCTGAAATTGTTCTGATTACTGCTTTATAACGACCTACGATCTCTTCGCAGGCATCACTGATCTCACCAAGTGTACAACGTAAGCCGGCTGCCTTTACAGCAAGAGCCAACAAGTTGTTCTCACTCTTCTTTCCTTCTGCAAACTCACGTACGCATTCTGTGATTTCCTTAAGAACAGCCTGACATGCAGCCTCATCACGATGTGCACGCAGTTCCTTAAGACCTTCTACCTGCTGCAGACGAACAGCGGTGTTGTCAACCTCAAGGATATCGATAGGATCCTCGTGATCCAGACGATACTTGTTAGTACCTACGATAGTCTGAACGCCAGAGTCGATACGAGCCTGTGTACGAGCAGCAGCTTCCTCGATACGCATCTTTGGAACGCCAGTCTCAATAGCCTTAGCCATACCACCCAGTTTCTCAATCTCCTGGATATGCTCCCATGCTTTGTGTACGAGCTCATTAGTCAGTGTCTCAACATAGTAAGAACCTGCCCATGGGTCGATCTCCTTACAAACCTTTGTCTCATTCTGGATGTAGATCTGTGTATTACGAGCGATACGGGCGGAGAAGTCGGTCGGCAGAGCAATAGCCTCATCAAGTGCATTGGTATGCAATGACTGTGTATGTCCAAGTACAGCTGCCATAGCCTCGATACAAGTACGTCCCACATTATTAAACGGATCCTGCTCGGTGAGTGACCAACCAGAAGTCTGTGAGTGAGTACGCAAAGCCAAAGACTTAGGATCTTTTGCACCGAAGCTCTTCACGATCTTTGCCCACAACAGACGGCCTGCACGCATCTTGGCGATCTCCATGAAGTGATTCATACCGATAGCCCAGAAGAATGACAGACGTGGAGCGAACTTATCCACAGGAATACCAGCGTTCACACCAGTACGGATATAATCCATACCGTCAGCCAAGGTATATGCCAATTCGATATCTGCAGTAGCACCAGCCTCCTGCATGTGATAACCGGAGATAGAGATAGAGTTGAACTTCGGCATGAACTGTGAGGTATATTCGAAGATATCTGCAATGATCTTCATAGAGAAGGCTGGCGGATAAATATAGGTATTACGCACCATGAACTCCTTCAAGATATCATTCTGGATGGTACCTGCCATCTCTTCCAACTTAGCGCCCTGCTCCAGACCGGCATTGATATAGAATGCCAAGATAGGAAGCACACCACCGTTCATGGTCATAGAGACAGACATCTTGTTCAATGGAATACCTGCGAAGAGCACCTTCATATTCTCCAAAGAACAGATAGACACACCTGCCTTACCCACATCACCCACTACACGTGCGTTATCCGGGTCATAGCCACGGTGTGTAGGAAGGTCGAAAGCAACAGACAGACCCTTCTGACCAGAAGCCAGGTTTCTACGATAGAAAGCATTAGACTCCTCAGCAGTAGAGAATCCGGCATACTGACGGATAGTCCACGGACGGAACGGGTACATCATTGAATACGGGCCACGGAGGAATGGAGGAATACCAGCAGTGAAGTCAAGATGCTCCATACCTTCTAAGTCTTCTTTTGTATAAACAGGACGAACCTCGATATGCTCTGGAGTCTTCCAGTTATATTCGATATTGTTCTCCTTCAGCCAAGCATTACCATCTTTAGGTTGGATACCGGCAAATATATCTACATTATTAAATTGTTTTCTCATAATTCAGTTATTTTTAGATACCCAACTTTGCATTATACTCTTTCATCGTCTCGAGCACATTACACTTCACGTGGATGAAGTTCTCTATGCCGGCAGCCTTCAGGTCTTCCATACATGCAGGAGCACCAGCTACAACAAACATAGCACGTTTGTCGAGATACTTATAAGCAGGAATAGCATACTCTGCATATTCATCATCAGAAGAACAGAGCACCACAACATCAGCGCCAGCCTTCAAAGCTGCATCAACACCTTCCTCTACAGTGGGGAATCCGAGGTTGTCGATAACCTTGTAACCTGCTGTTGCGAGGAAGTTACAAGAGAACTGGGCGCGTGCCTGACGCATTGCCAGGTTACCGATAGTCAGCATGAAAGCAACAGGAACCTTTGTCTCCTCTGTGTGGATACGAAGATCCTCAAAGTCAGCAGCCAGACGCGTACTCTCGATCTTCTTGAAAGATGCCTCGCAGTTGTCTTTACAGCCACATGCCTTATCAACCGGACGCTTACCCTCGCTCTTCTCTGTGAAGTTCGGGAACTGGTTGGTACCCAGCAGGAACTCCTTGCGCTTAGCTGCATCCCCATGACGTTTCACATTGGTAGCATTGATATCATCCTGGATTGAACCTGCTTTGATGGCAGCCTGGAATCCACCTTCCTCTTCTACCTTCAGGAAAATCTTCCATCCCTCAGCAGCGAGAGAGTTCGTCAGATGCTCAATATAATAAGAACCAGCACCTGGGTCAACCACCTTATCGAAATGGCTCTCTTCCTTGATCAGCAACTGCTGATTACGAGCGATACGCTCAGAGAAGTCGGTCGGTTCCTCATAGGTAACATCAAACGGAGTAACCACCATAGAGTGAACACCACCCAAAGCTGCAGACATAGCCTCTGTCTGAGAGCGAAGGAGGTTAACATAAGAGTCGAACAATGTCTGGTTATAGGTTGACGTAATGGCATTTACGCACATCTTACAAGCATCGTCATTCTTCGGTTCATATTGCTTAACGATCTGAGCCCAAAGCATACGGGCAGCACGGAACTTAGCCAACTCCATGAAGTAGTTTTCTGATACGCCCATGTTAAACTTGATCTTAGAAGCGGCAAGATCCACGTCAACGCCGGCATCCACCAACTGCTGCAGATATTCGTTACCCCAAGCAAGTGCATAACCCAGTTCCTGTACGATATATGCACCGGCATTGTTGAGAGATACCGTATTCACTGCGATGCAACGGAACTTAGGATAATCCTTTGTGATCTCAACAAGCTGAGGAGCTACCTCGAGCAATGCTGTTGTATCCTTACCCTTCATGAGCATCTTCTCCATTGGGTCGAAGGCAACAGATGCATTCACCTTATTCTTGTCAACACCTTTTTTATTAAAGTAGTCAACCAAAATAGTTGCCAACTCTAATGTGTGACGTGGACAGGTGGTAAAGTTAACCTCTACGATCTCTACATAGATATCTTTCAGAAGTGTTTCGACAAACTCAGCACTTACCTTATCACCAGGAATACGGAATCCCAGAGAATCGATACCTTTATTAAGAATGTCAAGGGCTTTGGCATTAGCGGCTTGTGCATCGTCGGCAACGATATCCTGACGGACAAACCATGCATTGTCTTTCTTGTTGTTACCACGTACGAAAGGGAACTCACCGGGGAGTGAATCCGGTGTTTTCATCTTTAGCACGTCTTCTCTACGATAGAAGGGTTGTACATTGAATCCCTCATTAGTTCTCCATACCAAACGTTTGTTGAAATCAGCACCTTTCAAGTCGACCTGAATTTTATCAAGCCACTCTTGAGTAGTAGGGGCTGTAAACTCGGTAAAGAGCTTTTCCTTACTGTTAGACATAGTTGATTGTATTAATTATATAAGTTAATAAAGTAATTACTCATAATTATCGTGCAAAGATACATCTTTTTTTCTATATGATAAAGAAAAAACGGAGAAATAAATTTTTAACCGTAAAAAATTCATAAAAACGACCTTTTAGACATTATGTTTCACAACAAATCCTTTATAAACGGTATTTTTAGGTATATTACCGGAAAAAAGCAAAGTTACTTTATCACTAAAAAAATAAACGAGTTTATTTTGTTCTTCTCTTGTTTTTTCGTAACTTTGCACCAATTTATTCATATTCGATTTTAATAGATAGAATAGGCATGGAATGGTTAATCAACTTACTGACATCAACTGACAGTGTAGCACATATCGTGTTACTCTATTCTGTCGTTATTTCAGTAGGTGTACTCTTGGGAAAAATTAAGGTAGGCAGTATTTCACTTGGCGTAACATTTGTCCTTTTTACCGGTATTCTGGCTGGTCATATCGGTTTTACGGCTCCTACACAGATACTCGATTTTATACAAGAGTTCGGGTTAGTCCTTTTTGTTTTCATGATCGGTATGCAGGTGGGTCCCAGTTTTTTTGAGAGTTTTAGCCACACGGGGATCCGTCTGAATCTTTTAGCCACCATCGGTATCATCCTGAATATCGTAGTGATGTTTGCCTGTTACTATATCTTTTTCAACAAGTCAGACTCCGCGGCTTTGCCGATGATGATAGGTACGCTTTGTGGCGCTGTTACCAACACCCCTGGATTAGGAGCTGCTACCGAAGCGCTTAATAATGTTTTCAATGGTGACATTCCGCAGATTGCTTCCGGTTATGCTTGTGCTTACCCACTCGGTGTTCTGGGTATCATCGGTGCTACTATAGCCGTCCGTTATCTGTGTAACATCCGTCTTGAGAGAGAAGAGTTTCGTTTGCAGCAGTTGGAAGAGGCTAATGCAACCATCAAACCTTGTCGTTTGAAACTGGAGGTAAGCAACAAATACCTTGACGGTAAGACCATCATGCAGGTACACAAATTCTTGAATCGAGATTTTGTTTGTACACGGTTGTTACACGATGGGCACGTAAGTATACCCAATAAAGACACCATTTTGCATTTAGGTGATAAGATGTTTATTGTAACATCCGAAGCCAATGCTGAGGCTATCATTGCTTTTATCGGTCCTGAGGTTGAAATCGACTGGGATCATCAGGACCTGCCTTTGGTCAATAAGCGTATCCTCATCACCCAACCGTCTATCAACGGAAAGACGCTTGGTTCGATGCATTTCTCCAGTGTTTATGGTGTTAATGTCACGCGAGTTACCCGTCAGGGCATGGATATCTTTGCCAGCGTCGGTCTGCCACTGCAAGTTGGTGACCGTATTATGGTAGTTGGTCCGGAAGATGCTGTCAACCGGGTTGCAGAAAAGATGGGAAACTCTATCCGTCGATTGGATACTCCTAACATCGCAACAATCTTTATCGGTATCATCATAGGAATCATCTGCGGTTCCTTACCTCTTTATATTAGTGGTATGCCAGTGCCACTGAAACTGGGTATTGCGGGTGGACCACTCATCGTGGCAATCCTTATCGGGCGCTACGGCTATAAGATTCATTTGGTAACCTACACCACCACAAGTGCCAATATGATGTTACGTGAGATTGGACTGGTGTTGTTTTTAGCCAGTGTCGGCATAAAGGCAGGATTCAACTTTGTAGAGACAGTGATACAGGGTAACGGACTGCTCTATGTGCTCACCGGATTCCTGATTACCGTTATCCCAATACTGATTATCGGTCCTATTGCCCGTCTCAGATTCCACCTGAACTATTTCACGATCATGGGTATGATTGCCGGTACATACACTGATCCTCCTGCTTTAGCCTATGCGAACAGTATTTGCAGCAAAGGGGCCCCAGTCGTAGGTTACTCCACTGTTTATCCGTTGAGTATGTTCCTACGTATCTTCACTGCACAGATACTCATTGTGTTATGTTGCAACTTTTAATTGATTGATAAGAAAATAATTATAAATATACACACAGCATGAAAAGAATCCTTCTTACACTGACTGTATTCATAAGCGCCACATGTATGTTCGGACAAGGAGCAAAGAACATCAAAATCAATGAGGTGCTTACACACAATACAGCCAGTCTGCAGGATGAATATGGGAACCATCTACCATGGATAGAGTTGGTGAACACCTCTTTTACTACCTATAATATAAGGGGGATGTTCATTACTACTAACCGCGAGGTGCTTAACCCTAAGCTTCCTGCTCCACAACGGATTGCAATGATGCAGATTATTCCTAACGGAGAACCTAAGACCAGCATTGCAGGACGCCAACATCTGCTCCTATTTCTTAATTCCTACCCTGCCAGAGGTTCACTCCACTTCGAGACCCCTGTTGTTGAAGGGCAACCCACGTGGGTAGCTCTTTATGACGGTAACGGTATTGATCTGATTGACTCAATAAGTGTACCGGCAATGGCGGAGAACAAGTCATTTGCCCGTGTAAAAGACGGTGATGAGCGCTGGGATGTGAAAGCTGTTGAGGCCGTTACACCCGCTATCAACAATTTCGTACAAATCAACGAGACGAAAGTATCCCGTCTGAAGCGCGATGACCCGCACGGTTTTGGAATCACCATTCTCTCCATGGGTATCGTATTCACCTGTCTGGGCTTGCTATACGTCTTCTTTACCCTCTTAGGCAAGGCACTTGCCAAGAATAAGAAGAAGTCAAAGAGAAAGTCCCGTTTCAGCGAGCATCCAAAGGTGATCATTACCCATCCCGATCCTGAAGAGGTTAAGAAACACATGAACAAGTCACAGAATGAAGCGATAGAGATCGCTGTTGCTTCACTGGCACTGGAAGAAGAAAGGGCCGTTTATGTATCTGTCATCTCTCTGGCTTTGGAACAGTATCAGAATGATATTCACGACTACGAAAGTGGAATCATTACCATCAAGCCGCATAAGTCTCGCTGGCACAGTGAGTTCACAAGTATTAATGCATCAAAATAATTGAAATAATAACCAAGTAAATATATCATCATTATGAGCAAATATCAATATACAGTCAATGGTGTTGACTATAATGTAGAAATTGAGAGTATAGAAGCAAACACCGCAGTAGTAACAGTTAATGGCAAGACTTTCGAGATTGAAATGAAACAAGCATTCAAGGCTCATCCACAGCCGGAAAAAGTAGAGATGTCAGCTCCTCAGGCAGCTCCTGCACCCAAACCAGCTGCTGCCCCTGTAGCTGCTCCTGCAGCTGCTCCTGCCACAGCTAATGGCACAAAGGTTACTGCTCCACTGCCAGGTACTATCACAGAAGTGAAAGTAGCTGTAGGTGACGTTGTGAAGACAGGTGATACCGTGGTCATCCTCGAAGCTATGAAGATGCAGAACAATATTGAGGCAGAATGTGATGGAACGATCACTGCTGTATCTGTTCGTCAGGGAGACACCGTGCTTGAAGGTAGCACTTTAGTAGTAATAGGATAAAAACAAAAAAACGATCATAACCTTACAAAGATGGGTTTTACTGATTTTTTGATACACAATTTACAAGAATTCCTCACATACACAGGATTCTCTAACGCACAGATTCCTAACCTCATCATGATAGCGGTGGGTATCTTCTTCATATGGCTTGCCATCAAGAAAGATTTCGAACCATTGCTGCTCGTGCCCATAGGCTTAGGTATAATCCTCGGAAACATCCCTTTCCGTGCAGATGCCGGACTGGAGATCGGTCTGTATGAGGATAACTCTGTGCTGAACATATTCTACCAGGGTGTGCGACAGGGTTGGTATCCCCCACTCGTCTTTTTGGGCATCGGAGCCATGACCGACTTCTCCGCACTGATAGCCAACCCCAAGTTGGTGCTTATCGGTGCTGCAGCACAATTTGGTATCTTCGGTGCTTACATGACTGCTTTAGCTATCGGTTTTGAACCGAACCAGGCTGCAGGAATTGCCATCATCGGTGGTGCCGACGGTCCTACCGCTATCTTCCTGTCATCAAAGACAGCACCGAACCTCATGGGTGCCATCGCTGTATGTGCATACTCTTATATGGCCCTGGTTCCGGTCATACAGCCGGTTGTTATGCGACTGATGACCACGAAGAAAGAACGTCTTATCCGCATGAAGGCGCCTCGCTCTGTCAGTCAGACAGAACGTATCATCTTCCCTATCGTCGGACTTCTGCTCACCACATTCCTCGTTCCTTCCGGTTTACCATTGCTGGGTATGCTCTTCTTCGGTAACCTATTGAAAGAGTCTGGAAAGACGACCCGTCTGGCAAAGACTGCCGGTAGTGCACTGAATGATATCGTGGTGATGTTGCTCGGTCTTACTGTGGGTTGCTCCACACAAGCATCAGAGTTCCTCACAATGGATACCATCTTTATCTTCTTCCTTGGTTTCTGTGCTTTCGTCGTAGCTACCGTCAGTGGTGTCGGTTTCGTAAAGATTATGAACCTCTTCTTACCACAAGGAAAGAAAATCAATCCGCTCATCGGTAATGCCGGTGTGAGTGCAGTACCTATGGCAGCCCGTATCTCCAACAACCTTGGATTGGAATACGACCGTCATAACTTCCTCTTGATGCATGCCATGGGTCCAAACGTTGCCGGTGTTATCGGTTCTGCCGTAGCTGCCGGTGCTCTGCTCGGATTCTTGACATAAAGGGGGCAACAGGATAGTTTTTTATTCGTCAACAGAATGATATGAATAGTAAACCGAAATTTGCGATCATTGATTCAAACATCCTGTCCGCTATCGGACTGCGAACCATTATTCAAAATGTTGTTCCGCAGCTCGACATCGATTGTTACAGTTCCTACCAGTCGATAATGGTACAGGGTGAAGATCAATATGTTCACTATTTCGTATCGATGAATGAGGTTATCAGCAATATGGCGTTCTTTTCACAGAGAAAGAAGAAAACCATCGTGCTGATAACCTCACATTCTGTTAAGATGAATGATTTCAATTGCCTTTGTACTGATGTTACTGAGTCTCAATTCATCAAGTCATTTCTCTTACTGATGCACAGAGGCCATCCCAATGGACAGACTATGTCGTCGTCAGTAATAAAACGGGAAAAGCCTTTGTTATCAAACCGAGAACTCGAAGTGATGGCACTTATCGTGCAAGGATATATCAACAAAGAGATTGCTGATAAGTTGAACATCGGTCTTACCACAGTCATCACCCACCGGAAAAATATTATGGAAAAACTAGGTATTAAGAGTGTCAGTGCTCTTACTATCTATGCCGTGATGAACGGTTATGTGAATATCCACGAAATATAGTCTTGTTGTTTGTAAAGCAAACTACTTTTTCCAGAATCTCGCGGTAATATCCGTAAACGTATTATCAGCCATCTTCTTATACAACCGTTGATTGGTAGTCTTTTCTTTCAGACCACCAAGATGTCTGATATACGGACCAATCTTAATATAGTCGAATTCTATCCTGTTGATTTCAGATACGATACGTGTTCTTCCACTGTACCACGCCACCTTCAACTGTGGATAGTGTTGGTGGATATAATGTGCAATGAGATTGATGGATTCCGGTTCTGCATCCCCACCCATCAGGGCAATGCAAGTGATATCGTTACCATAATCCTTCACAAAAGAATCGATAACGTCATCTGTGAGAGGTGTGCCGGTGTCTGCCCACAGATACTGACTGTGGCAGCCTGGACAACGACAAGGGCAGTTAGAGATATTCACCGATAAGGTTACCTCATCAGGGATTTCCTGGAAAACGATACCGGAATTGACATACTTCAGCATAAACCGTGTTTGTTTAAAGCCATAAAAAAGAGTCAGCTTACCCGTAGGAGGATAAGCATGACTCCTGTGAAGAATATATTGAGTTGTTTATTTTAATACACCAATCTGTGCTTATCAGCATAGTAACGGCGTGAAGCTTCCTTTTGACGAGCCTCAGAGAAGTTGCTCACTCGCTTCAGATATCCGATGATACGTGTCATGTAGTCGACATTCTTGCTGTGGCAGTGCGGACACTCCTTCAGATAACGCTTGTCAATATGTCCACAGTCGTTGCAGATGGTATTCGGGATATTGAAGGTGAAATAGTTACATCCCTCCTTGGCAGCCACGTTCAGCAACTGACGATACTGAGCCTTGCTGAGGTGCTCATCGAGGTTCATGTGCAGGGCGCTACCACCAGTGAGGTGCTGGATATAAGGTGCTCCGTGCAGTTTGAACTTATCGATGATATTCAGTGAGTCATCTTCTACGATGTAGAAATAGCTGTTGTAGCAGTCACGTGGAACGAAATAGCCATCTTCACGATCCCACTTGGCATGCTTCACACCCACATTCTCTGCGGGAATCATCTCACAGTTGAAGAGCACGTCCTTCGTACGGTATTCACGGTTCTTCTTCTCAATCAGTCCGAGCACTGTCTGAACGAATGTCAGATAGTCAGGATTATCATTGATCTGCAGTCCCATGAACTCAGCAGCCTCTACGAGTCCGTTGATACCGATGGTGAGGTACTGTCTTCCGATATTAATATATCCGGCGTCAAACAGTGGGAGCATACCATTCTTCTGCAGCTCCTTCAGGTTTTCGTTGTATGCCAACTGAACCTTATGACACAGATCGATGACATCCGTAAGATACTCCTTATAATCCATGTCGTGGTTTACAGCATACTGGATACAACGGTTCAGGTTAATGGTCAACACACTCTTCGAACCTGTTGAAACACCACCGGCACCCAGTGTGTAGCTGAATCCGTTGTCCTGGATCTCATTTCTCAGTCGGCAGCAAGAACTCAGGGAATCGGCATTGTCACTCATATAAGTGAAGAAAGAATGTCCTTCAGCATACATCTCAGCTGTGAAGTCAGCCATCTCCTGATCTACCATTTCTCCATCTTTGCTCAAAAGAGCCATTGTCTCCACCGGGAAGGTGAGCACTGCTTTGGTACGCTCAGCGTTGAACCATTTCATGAAACGCTTCTGCAACCAGCACAGTCCATTCCAGTCAGGACGGCTGCCATCGGGGAAGAAGAACTCTCCGAAAAGACTATCGAAATAGGGTTTGTCGTAATAAGCGATATTCCAGAACACAGCCTGATAGTTACGTGCACCTGTAGGCTGATTGATGGAATAGACGATCTGCTCGAAGCAATCAGTGATCATCTTATCGATGGTACGTTGTTTCAAACTTAAGTCAACCACCTTGTCGGGCTCCTTCCAATAATCCTTACCATATTCCATTCCGAGGAAATAGTTCAGATACATCAGGAATTCCGGTGTGGCACAAGCACCACTTAACATACTTGATACCATAAATACCATGTTGACAAAGCCGCCACAGAAACTCTTCAGGTTTGTTGGTGCTGTAGAGTTACCGCCGATGCTTGTCGTACCGCCGATCAACCAGGGGTACATGGTAATGGAAGCACAGTAGTTTGCCAATGATGTCTCATCATTCTTATAAATAAAATGATGGGTCAACATATCGATGTATTTCTCTGCCAAGTCTTTGCCGTACATCTTTTTAATACGGTCAACAAGCAGACGTCGGTTAAGACGAATGAAATTTGATTTTGGCAACTCACCGATCAATGTTGCAATATTTTTATGCTCCACATTCGCATTTGCATCATACTTTGAACCGGTAGCTGCATTTGCCGCATCACAGTAGTCTGCCAAAAAATTCATTTTCTCCATCACCTCACGGTCTTCTGTATGGCGCTGACGATAGAGCATAAAACTCTTAGCAACCTTGAAATATTGCTCCTTCATCAAAGCCTCTTCCACTTGGTTCTGGATATCCTCAACCTTAATACCCTCGTAGATATTCAAATGATTGAGTATCTGAGAGATACATCCTAAATCAATGGGCTCGTTCACTGAATTGAAAGCCTTAATAATGGCATTCATAATCTTGTCAAGACTGAAGCGTGCCAACGACCCATCTCGCTTTGTAATGGTAAAATTTTTAATTTCCATCTTACTGTACTTTTTGGAAACTTTTTTCAGAATCAATCTGAAAAGTTTTCCATTTTGGTTAACTTAACGTAATAATTTATTTAATAAGTTTTCAATTTTGTTCAACTAATACGACTGCAAAGTTATAAAAAAATATTATATCTCGTACAACAAATACAAAGAATTTTTTCTTATTTAGAAAATTTTGTTCAACACAAGCAAATAAAGGGAGTTACTATTTAGACAGCCTTTACATAAAAAAGCAGATAGAAATCTCCTTCATACACTCTTCCTATAAACCTCGCGCGTACATTATTTATAATATATTAACCAATGAATGGATCATCCTTGTATGGAGTCATGAGAGAAGGGAGCGTATTACTGTTATTCAACTGATTATCAAAATAGAAAACATCAAGTATAAGATGCGTTGAGAAATAGTACCTTTTACTAGACTAATTAGTACTCAATTAGTCAAGTATTAGTACCTTTTACTGGACTAATTAGTACTCAATTAGTCGAGTATTAGTACCTTTTACTGGACTAATTAGTACTCAATTAGTCGAGTATTAGTAACTAAAAGTCATAGAAAAGGTGACCTTTTCCAAATGATGACAGACAAAAAAAAGAGAATCCTGGTGGGATTCTCTTCGTAGGGACGATCGGGCTCGAACCGATGACCTCTGCAATGTGACTGCAGCGCTCTAAACCAACTGGGCTACGCCCCTGTTTTATTACAACGTGACAAAAGTACTCATATTTTTCTAAACAACCAAAGTATTCTTTGATTTTTTATAAAAAAATGAATTTGCATCCTCTTCTTTTAATGATTATAATCTCGTCGTTCGTACTTTTTTTTGAATGATTAATAGATATTTTTTTGACATTTCAATAGTTTTTTGTACTTTTGTCTTCTGAAAAATAATAAAATATATGAAAATAAAAATATTCTATCTTGTTATGATACTCAGTATCCTTACAGGAGACTGTTGGGCGCAAGAGAAAAAATTATGGACGCTCAAAGACTGTATCAACTACGCTCTGCAGAACAATATCTCACTGCAGAAAATCAACATCCAAAAACAAAGTTCGCATGAGGATCTGCTACAGTCGCAAGCAGCCTTGTTACCATCATTGTCGGCAAACACCTCACATAATGTGGCCTATACCCCATGGCCAGAAACAGGAAGAAGCACTGTTGCTAACGGTTATGCCGTGGCATCGATAGACAAAGTATATTACAACGGTTCTTACGGTGTTAATGGCAATTGGACGGTATGGAACGGTGGAAGGAACACTAATACGGTGAAACTGAATAAGTTAAATGAGGAAGTTGCAGAACTCGACTCCGCCACTACTGCCAATCAGTTGCAGGAACAGATCGCACAGTTGTATGTTCAGATACTCTACTCTTACGAAGCCATCAAGGTGAATGAGCAGACAGCAGAGACAACCCGTAAGAATGAAGAACGCGGCAAGACCATGGTGGATGTAGGTAAGATGAGCAAAGCTGATCTGGCACAACTTACCGCACAGCGCGCTCAGGCAGAGTTCAATATCGTAGATGCTAAGAGTAACCTGAGAAACTATAAACGACAGTTGAAACAGTTACTGCAGATCACCGACGAACAAGAATTCGATATTGCTATCCCTACTACTACTGACGAGATGGCGCTTCAACTGGTGCCGGCTCTCAACGAGGTGTATACTTCAGCCTTGGCAACACGTCCTGAGATACGTAACGTGATGCTGGGTATTGAAACCAGTGATCTGAACATCAAGATCGCGAAAGCAGGAAAACTGCCGCAAGTGGGAGTAAATGCCGGCTTCAGTACGAACACCACCTCTATGAGTGACAAAGCATGGGGCACACAGCTGAAGAGTAATGTTAATCTGGGTGCCGGTGTTTCAGTAAGCATCCCTCTCTTCGACCAGCGGCAGACAAAGAGTCAGGTGAACAAAGCACTGTTGCAGAAAGAGAATTATATGCTTGATCTGAAAGACAAGAAGACAGCCCTCTACTCTACCATTGAGAATTACTGGTTGCAAGCCATGAACAACCAGGATAAATTCAAGGCGGCAAAGATCAGTACAGAGAGTCAGCAAGCCAGTTTTGAACTGCTCAGCGAACAGTTCCGTTTAGGGTTGAAGAATATTATCGAGCTGATGACAGGTGCTGACAATCTGCGTGCAGCCCAGCAAAACGAACTGCAGAGTAAGTACCTCGCCATCCTGAATATCGAGATGCTGAAATTCTATCGTGATGGTATTATTAAGTGAAAATTATCAAGTACAGACTAAAAGATTAATATATAAGATGAAGAAAATCAGTAAGATTTGGTGGTTTGTTGCCTTGGTGGTCATAGCAGCTCTTGCAACATGGCTCTTTTCCGGCAACAAGAAAAAAGAAGAGATTTCGTTTGCAACAGAGAAAGTTGCTCCGGCTAATATACAGAACAGCATCACAGCTACAGGTACCATCGAACCGGTTACATCAGTGACCGTTGGTACACAGGTATCGGGTATCGTCAGTAAGCTGTATGTCGATTATAACAGTATCGTCAAGAAAGGACAGGTGATAGCAGAGCTTGACCGCACCAATCTGATCAGTGAGCTGAATACCACGAAAGCCAATCTGAACAGTGCACAGAGCAGTCTTAACTATCAACAGTCCAACTATAACCGATACAAGACCCTGTATGAAAAGGGACTGGTAAGTGCCGATGAATATGAGAGTGCCCGACTGAGTTATCAACAAGCCAGCCAGCAGGTAGCTACTGCCAGAGAGAATGTGCGTAAGGCTCAGACAAATCTCGGATATGCCACCATCACCTCTCCTATAGATGGTATCGTATTGAGTAAGAGTGTGGAAGAAGGACAGACTGTAGCAGCCAGTTTTAACACGCCAGAACTTTTTACCATTGCGAAGGACCTCACCGACATGCAGGTTGTAGCTGATATTGACGAGGCAGATATAGGCGACGTCAAAGAAGGCGAACGTGTCACTTTCACGGTAGATGCTTTTCCGGAAGATACTTTCAACGGAACAGTCAAGCAGGTACGTCAGCAAGCAACAACCACCAACAACGTAGTAACTTACGAGGTGGTAATCAGTGCCCCGAATAAAGACCTGAAACTGAAGCCCGGTCTTACCGCCAGCGTGACAATCTTCACAGCTGAGCGTGAGGGTGTCCTCTGTATTTCCAGCAAGGCTTTACGTTTCACTCCGACAAAAGAGACTGTAGGAAAGATGAAGATCGTGGATTGCAACGGCAAGACGAAAGTATGGACCATAGAGGGTAATAACATCCGTGCCATTCCTGTGGCAACAGGTATGACCGACGGTATTCACACACAGATCACCAAAGGCTTGCAAGAAGGTCAGGAGATTATCACCGAGATAAAGGTGATGAGTGCAGAACCGGAGATGGGCAGCAGTACCGAAAGGAGTCCGTTTGCACCCGGGCCACGTAACAGAGGCGGCAACAGAGGCGGTAATAGTAGTAGTAACAGAGGTGGTGGCAGATAACCACCCGCAGAGTGATTGACGATCATGAGTGAAAAGAAAGCAGTCATAGAACTACAACACGTAAAACGTGACTTCCAGGTGGGTGAAGAGACGGTTCACGCCCTCAGGGATGTGTCGTTCAAGATCTATGAGGGAGAGTTTGTCACCATCATGGGAAAGTCGGGCTCGGGAAAGTCGACATTGCTCAATCAGTTGGGGTGCCTCGACACGCCTACCAGCGGTGAATACTATCTCGACGGTGTGAGTGTGCGCACCATGTCAAAGTCACAGCGTGCCGTACTCCGAAACCGGAAGATCGGTTTTATCTTCCAGAGTTACAATCTGTTGCCGAAGACCACCAGTGTGGAAAATGTAGAACTGCCACTGATGTACAACAGTGAAGTCTCTGCCCAGCAGCGTCGTGAAGCAGCTATCGAAGCACTGAAAGCTGTGGGATTGGGTGATCGTCTGTATCATAAGAGTAACCAGATGTCAGGAGGACAGATGCAACGAGTGGCTATTGCCAGGGCTTTGGTGAATAACCCTGCCGTGATCCTTGCCGACGAAGCAACAGGAAACCTCGATACCCGTAC
>JAEEZP010000238.1 GCA_016291915.1 Prevotella sp.
AATTCAAAACATATATTGTAAATATGATCAAAATCACTTTTCCAGACGGTTCTGTCCGTGAGTATGAACAGGGCGTCACTGGTTATCAAATTGCTGAAAGTATCTCACCGGCTTTGGCACGCAACGTTGTAAGTTGCGGAGTAAACGGTGAAACCATAGAGCTTAATCGTCCGATCATGGAGGACAGTACAATAGCGCTCTATAAGTTTGAGGATGAAGAAGGCAAACATACCTTCTGGCACACATCAGCCCACCTGCTGGCAGAAGCACTGCAAGAACTGTATCCTGGTATTCAGTTCGGTTTCGGTCCTGCTGTAGAGAACGGCTTCTATTATGATGTGATGCCACCGGAAGGCACTGCTATCTCTGAGAATGACTTCCCCAAGATTGAGGCGAAGATGAAGGAGTTGGCAAAGAAAGACGAACTGGTGGTTCGTAAGGAAGTCTCCAAGGCTGATGCCCTGAAAGATTTCAAGGCCGATGGACAAGAGTATAAGTATGAGCACATTGACCAGGATCTCGAGGATGGTACTATCACCACATACACGCAGGGTGCTTTCACCGACCTTTGCCGTGGTCCTCACCTTGTGTCGACCGGTATTATCAAAGCTATCAAGATAACAAGTGCTGCAGGTGCTTTCTGGCGTGGTGATGCCAAGCGTGAGCAACTCACCCGTATCTACGGTATCACCTTCCCCAAGCAGAAGATGCTTGATGAGTATCTTGTGATGCTGGAGGAGGCAAAGAAACGCGATCATCGTAAGATTGGTAAGGAGATGGAGCTCTTCATGTTCTCCGACAGGGTAGGAAAGGGCTTACCTATCTGGTTGCCGAAGGGAACAGATCTTCGTCTGCGCTTGCAGGAGATGTTGCGCAAGATTCAGAAAAACTATGGTTATCAAGAGGTTATCACTCCGCATATCGGTAGCAAGAATCTCTATGTGACATCCGGCCACTATGCACATTACGGTAAGGATTCCTTCCAGCCGATCCATACTCCCGAGGAGGATGAGGAGTATATGCTCAAGCCGATGAATTGTCCTCATCACTGTGAGATCTTTGCTAACAAACCCCGTTCTTATAAAGATCTTCCTTTGCGTATCGCAGAGTTCGGAACGGTTTATCGTTATGAGAAGAGTGGAGAGTTGCATGGCTTGACACGTGTTCGTTCATTTACTCAGGATGATGCACATATCTTCTGTCGTCCGGATCAGATCAAGCAGGAGTTTGAGCGTGTGATGGATATTATCCACAGTGTATTCTCAACTTTCAATTTTGAGAATGTAGAAGCACAGATTTCTCTGCGTGATCCTAACGATCATGAGAAGTATATCGGTTCTGATGAGGTCTGGGCTGAAGCAGAACAGGCTATCATAGATGCTTGTAAAGAGAAGGGCCTGAATGCCAAAGTGGAATTGGGTGAGGCTGCTTTCTACGGACCAAAGCTCGACTTCATGGTTAAGGACGCTATCGGTCGTCGCTGGCAATTAGGTACCATCCAGGTGGACTACAACCTCCCCGATCGTTTCAAGTTGGAATATACTGCTGAGGATAATACCAAGAAGACTCCGGTGATGATTCACCGTGCTCCATTCGGTTCTATGGAGCGCTTCACTGCTGTACTCATTGAGCATACTGCCGGTAAGTTCCCACTGTGGCTTACACCTGAGCAGGTGGCTATCCTTCCGATCTCAGAGAAGTTTGTCGACTATGCCAACAAGGTTAAGAGATATTTTGATACTGTGGGTGTACGTGCTACTGTAGATGAGCGTAATGAGAAGATCGGTCGTAAGATCCGTGACAATGAGTTGAAGCGTATTCCTTATATGCTGATTGTCGGTGAAAAAGAAGCCGACCAAGGCTTGGTAAGTGTACGTCGTCAGGGTGCCGGTGATCAGGGACAGATGAAGATGGAAGTCTTTGCTGAGCAACTCCTTGAAGAGGTGGCCACTATGTTGAAGGCTACAGATATCCGTCCAGAATAAAGACGCTGTTTTTACGACGATTATATAGCGGGAGGCATTATGCTTCCCGTTATTTTTATGAAAATAGAAGAAAAAAGAATATTTTAGTACAAATAAATAAGGAAAAATTTTTTTAATTCATTGGAAAACTGTACCTTTGCAGCCGCAAAATGCATTTTCGAACCATAAATAGTTGATGAAACAGGACAAAAAGAGTGCTCAATACAGAGTAAACGAGCAGATCAGAGCTCGTGAAGTGAGAATTGTTGGCGACGGTGGATCTACAGTCGTGACACTCCGTGAAGCCTTGGATATGGCTCATCAGGAGGGTGTTGATCTGGTGGAGATCTCTCCCAATGCCAATCCTCCCGTGTGCCGTCTTATCGACTATAGTAAGTTCCTTTATCAGCAGAAGAAACGTGCCAAGGAGATGAAGGCCAAGCAGGTTAAGCAGGAAGTGAAGGAGATTCGCTTCGGACCTCAGACTGACGACCATGATTACAACTTTAAGTTGAAACATGCTCAGGAGTTTCTTCAGGAAGGTAATAAGGTTCGAGCATATGTGTTCTTCCGTGGACGGTCTATCCTCTTTAAAGAACAAGGTGAAGTGTTGCTCTTACGTTTTGCCAACGATCTGGAGGAGTGGGGCAAGGTAGAGCAGTTGCCGTCACTGGAAGGTAAAAAGATGTTCCTCTACCTTTCACCCAAGAAAGCGGGTATTGCCAAGAAGAGTCAGCAGAAAATGGATCGCGAGAAGCGAGAGGCTGAGGCTAAGGAAGCAGCACGCCAGCAGCAAGATGACCAGAAACAAGAAACATCAGCCAACGGTGGTCTTTTTGCTAACTTGAAGAATGGTGAGGACATCTTAAAAAAATTACAGGAGAAATAATTCTGAACTGCGCGTAACGTCGGGTATATACGTTGCCGCGTTCCTATTAATAATTCATTAAATAATACAAAACAATGCCAAAAGTAAAAACGAATTCCGGTGCGAAGAAGAGATTCCGTTTCACCGGTACAGGTAAGATTAAGAGACATCACGCTTACCACAGTCACATTCTGACAAAGAAGACTAAGAAACAAAAGAGAAACCTGGTACACCAGGCAATTGTAGATGACAGCAACTTGAAGCAGGTACGCGATTTGCTCTGCCTTCGTTAATTTATTAACAGTTTAAAAGAAGAAAATTATGCCAAGATCAGTAAATCATGTTGCTTCAAGAGCAAAGAGAAAAAGAATTCTGAAACTTACGCGCGGTTACTTTGGAGCTCGTAAGAATGTTTGGACAGTAGCAAAGAATACCTATGAGAAGGGTCTTACTTATGCTTACAGAGATCGTCGTAATAAGAAACGTAATTTCCGTGCATTATGGATCCAGCGTATCAATGCAGCTGCACGTCTCGAGGGTATGACCTATTCAACATTGATGGGTGCATTGCATAAAGCAGGTATCGAGATCAACCGTAAGGTTTTGGCTGACTTAGCCATGAACAATCCTCAGGCATTCAAAGCTATCGTTGAGAAAGTAAAGTAAAGACAGTACAAAACGGATAATGACGGGTGGATGCATATGGTATCTGCCCGTTTTTGTTTATCACAAACCTTTTTCTTTCTAAAAGAAAGAAATATCTTAAAAAACATGAAATAATTTTTATTTCAAAGGATTTTTCGTTATATTTGTACACTTTTTAACGCCATTTCATAATGGTGTGATTTTGTTAGTTTGGCTATTGCGGAGATCGTCTATATAAGAATCTGGACAGTTCTCAGTTACAACGATGATAAGCACGCTGAACACGTACGAAGAATAAACTCTTTGGCGTGGGCTTTGCTTATTAGTTGTAACAGGTGGTCCAGAACCTATGTATATAATAAGTCAGAGATCCACGCCATTATAATAAACCCTCGGAAGCTTTCCGAGGGTTTAGTCTTGTTAGCAATCTGATGTGATTGTTAGAGATTACTTCCCTCCAAAGGGAACAGTCCGTATAGTTGGGCATCAATCTTATCGGTAATCTGCTGGAAGTCATGTGGGTTATTGCCAAACTTACAAGTGTCACCATCAATTATCATCAACGGACCTTTGTAGTTACTGATCCACTCATCATAACGATTGTTCAGTCCTTGAAGATAGTCAATGCGGATAGACTTCTCAAATTCTCTTCCTCGTTTCTGAATCTGTGCTACCAGATTAGGAATGGTAGAACGGATATAGATCATCAGATCGGGTAGTTTGACAAGAGAGATCATCAGATCGAAAAGATCGGTGTAGTTCTCGAAATCTCGGTCACTCATCATCCCCATTTCATGTAAGTTGGGTGCAAAGATCTTCGCATCTTCAAAAATAGTACGGTCTTGAATGATGGTGTCACTGCTCTTAGAGATTTCCACTACCTCTTTAAATCGTTTGTTTAGGAAATAAATCTGCAGGTTGAATGACCATCTGGGCATGTCTGCATAGAAATCAGCCAGATAAGGGTTGTTGTCTGCCGGTTCATACCGAGGTATCCATCCATATCGTTTGGAGAGCATTCTTGTCAAGGTGGTCTTTCCGCTACCAATGTTTCCAGCTACTGCGATGTGCATAATGATTGTATTTTTATTGTTAATTATTCATTGAAGAGTCCGAAGAGTTGAGCGTCAATCCTGTCGATGATATTCCGGAAGTCCTCAGGGTTATGCAGGAAATCGATTTCATCCACTTCTACGACGAGCACTTTCCCTTTGTATTTATTATAGATAAAATCCTCATATTTCTTATTGAGGTTTTTCAGATAATCCAGATGGATAGACTGCTCATATTCTCTTCCCCTTTTCTGGATATTCGAAACCAGATGGGGAACAGATGAACGGAGATAAATCATCAGGTCGGGCAGTTTAACGATCTGCAGCATAGATTCGAACAGTTCCATATAAGTTTCAAAATCTCTTTCGGAGAGATTACCCATCTCTTTGTTCGTGGCCGTGAAGACATAAACCCCTTCAAAGATGGAACGGTCTTGTATGATAGTCTTATCCGACTTTGCTATATCCAGGAGATCCTTGAACCGTTGTTTCAGGAAATACACCTCCAGATTGAACGACCACCGTGGTATATCCTTGTAGTAGTCGTCCAGATACGGATTATAGTCAACCGCTTCATATTTAGGTTCCCATCCGTAGTGTTTGGACAGCAGCTCTGTCAGTGTTGACTTCCCGCTACCAATATTTCCTGCGATAGCTATATGCATTACTCAGCAAAGTTAATGAAAATTATTAAAAATAGAGATGATGGAGCATACTTTTTTTCGAAAGATTAATCATAGACTCAAAACTTCATGGTCAGGGATATACGGTTTCTCCTTCTGTCCACTTCCACTACCTTCACTTGTACGTGCTGATGGAGATGAACCACATCGTTGGGATCTTTCACATATCTATTGCACAGTTGTGAGATATGTACCAGTCCATCTTGATGGACACCGATATCCACGAAGGCACCGAAATTGGTGATATTCGTGATGATACCTGGGAGAATCATTCCCTCTTCGAGATCATCAATCTCATGGATATTGGGATCGAACTCAAATGCTTCAACTGTTTCCCGTGGGTCCCGACCGGGTTTCTCTAACTCGTTCATGATATCCGTAAGTGTGGGGAGCCCTACTTCATCAGAGAGATATCGATGAATATCGATTCCCTCTCGCAAGGATTTGTCTTTCATCAGGTCGAATACCTTACAATGATTGTCATGAGCCATCTGTTCCACCAATGCATAACGCTCGGGATGTACAGCACTGTTGTCTAACGGATTGTCACCTTGAGGTATACGCAGGAAACCGGCACACTGCTGGAAGGCTACAGGACCTAATCGGGGAACTTTCTTCAGTTGTGAGCGGTCGGTAAACGACCCATGTTCTTTCCTGTAGTCAACGATATTCTTTGCTAATGTAGGACCTAAGCCACTGATATACTGAAGGAGATGTTCTGAGGCCGTATTCAGGTTTACCCCTACGGCATTGACACAACTCTCTACGGTCTGGTCAAGACTCTTTTTCAGTTTTGTCTGGTCCACATCATGCTGGTATTGTCCTACGCCGATACTCTTAGGGTCAATCTTCACTAATTCTGCCAAAGGATCCATCAACCGTCGACCGATACTCACGGCACCTCTTACTGTCACATCCTCATCAGGAAACTCTTCACGGGCTATTTTAGAAGCAGAATAAACAGATGCACCGTCTTCACTCACTACGAATGTCTGGACAGGATGATCGAAAGAGAGATCCTTTACAAATGCTGATGTCTCCCTTGATGCCGTGCCGTTACCGATGGCTATCGCTTCTATCTTATAGTCCTTGACCAACTGCTGTACATGCATAGTAGCCTGCATACGATGGTTGACAGGAGGGTGGGGGAATATCGCCTCGTGATACAGAAGATCACCTTGTTCGTTCAGACAGACCACCTTACATCCTGTTCGGAAACCGGGGTCGATACCCATGACCCTTTTCTGTCCTAAAGGTGCAGAAAGTAGTAACTGTCGCAGGTTCTCTACAAAAACAGTAATGGCTTCATCGTCAGCCTTCTCTTTGCTGAGGGCCGCAAACTCTGTTTCTATGGAGGGTTCCAACAAACGTTTATATCCATCTTCTATAGCTTCATAGAAGAGAGACTGACACTTGCCAAATCCTTTTACATATTGCCGACGGATTTTACCGATACAGAAATCATCATCAGTAATGATGGAGACCTTTAAAAGACCTTCTTTCTCACCTCTTCGCATGGCTAACAAACGATGACTGGAGCATCGTTTCAACGGTTCGGAGAATGAAAAATAGTCGCGATATTTCGCAGCTTCATCAGTGTCTTGCTTGGCTTTTACCACTTTACTACTGATGATGGCATTACGTTGGAAAGACTGCCGTACGATATTTCTTACGCGTTCGTCTTCGCTGATTCTCTCAGCAATGATATCTTGTGCTCCTTGAAGAGCCATGTCAATATCTTTCACATCATCCTTAACAAACCGTAGGGCTACTTGATCGATACGTGATTCACGCTGTAGCATGATGATGTCGGCCAAGGGCTCGAGTCCTCGTTCACGGGCTACCTGTGCACGGGTATGTCTCTTAGGACGGTATGGGAGATACAGATCCTCTAAAGTTGTTGACTCCCAACAGTCGTTGATTTGCCGAAGCAGTTCAGGAGTCATCTTCTCCTGTTCTGTTATCGTCTTGATAATGGTCTCTTTCCGTTTTACCAGTTCTTGCAGTTTTTCACTCATGTCAGCTATCTGTGCTATCTGAACCTCGTCAAGTCCACCGGTCTTTTCTTTTCTGTATCTGGCAATGAAGGGAATAGTACACCCTTCAGACAACAGTACTAAGGTGTTGTCAACGCTCTTCTCCGGAAGACGTAATGCTGCCGCTATCTTTTGTGTGAAAATATTCATTTTATTTCTTTCAGTAATTTGACAACGCAAAAATAATCTATTCTTTTGAAATGTACAAATTTATCTTTGATGTTTTGCTCTCTGCATCGCTCATTTATCCGTAACTTTGGCTTCCCGAAGATACTCCGTCTTGGGAATGAAAAGAAAAATACTTTTTTCTTTTGCATTCCACTCGACTTTTCGTACCTTTGCATCCATCATGATTTCAGTAGAAGGATTAAAGGTTGAGTTTGGCGTTAAGCCTCTGTTCCAAGATGCCAGTTTCGTCATCAACGACAGAGACCGTATCGCCTTAGTAGGTAAGAATGGAGCAGGGAAGACAACCATGCTGCGTATCCTTTGTGGAAAGCAGAAGGCTACAGCCGGTGTTGTCTCTATTCCCCATGATACCACTATCGGTTATCTTCCGCAGATCATGTTGGTAGAGGATCATACTACGGTAAGGAGTGAGGTGCTTAAAGCCTTTGCCCATGCTACCCGTATGAAAGAACATCTTGACAGATTAGGAAAGGAATTAGCAGAACGTACCGACTACGAGAGTGATGATTATCTACAGTTGGTTCAACGCTATACAGAAGAACAGGAGCATTACCAGATGCTTGGCTCAGACAACTGTGAGGCTGAGATTGAACGTACACTGTTAGGATTGGGTTTCAAGCGATCGGATTTCGATCGTCTGACTTCTGAGTTCAGTGGTGGATGGCGTATGCGTATAGAACTGGCGAAGATTCTTTTGCAGAAGCCGGATGTACTGTTGTTAGACGAGCCTACGAACCATCTTGATATTGAAAGTATACAATGGTTGGAGCAGTTCCTTGCTCAGGGAGCCAATGCTGTAGTACTCGTCAGTCATGACCGTGCTTTTATCAATAATGTCTGTAACCGGACGCTGGAGATAAGCTGTGGTAAGGTGATTGACTATAAAGTGAAATACGATGAGTATGTCATTCTCCGTAAGGAGCGTCGCGAACAGCAGATGCGGGCTTACGAGAACCAACAGCGTGAGATTGCTGATTCAAAAGCCTTCATCGAGCGTTTCCGTTATCAAGCCACAAAGGCTGTGCAGGTACAGCAACGCATACGACAGTTGGAGAAGATTGTACCTATAGAGATCGATGAGGTGGACAATGCCCATATGCATCTGAAGTTTCCTCCCTGCCTTAGAAGTGGTGATTTCCCCGTTATCTGCGATGAAGTACGTAAGGACTATGGCAAACATACCGTTTTTGATCATGTCACCCTGACGATACGTCGTGGAGAGAAGGTGGCTTTCGTGGGAAAGAACGGTGAGGGAAAGACCACACTTGTAAAGTGTCTGATGGATGAGATTCCTTATACCGGTCATCTGAAAATCGGGCATAATGTACAGATTGGTTATTTTGCCCAGAATCAAGCACAGTTACTAGATGAATCGTTGACTGTTTATCAGACCGTCGACCGTGCGGCAACGGGTGAAAATCGTTTACGAATCAATGATATCCTAGGTGCCTTTATGTTCGGTGGAGAAGAGTCGGAAAAGAAGGTAAAAGTGCTTAGCGGCGGTGAACGTAGTCGGTTGGCGATGATCTTACTGCTGTTAGAGCCTGTCAACCTGTTGATTCTTGATGAGCCCACCAATCATCTTGATATGGCATCAAAGGACATCCTCAAAGAGGCTATCAAGGCTTTTGATGGAACAGCCATCATCGTCAGTCATGATCGTGAGTTCCTGGATGGACTCGTTACAAAGGTTTATGAGTTCGGTGACGGTAAGGTCAGGGAACACCTTGGAGGTATATACGACTTCCTTCAACATCGAAAGATCGAGTCACTGGATCAGTTGGGTGTTAAGAAAGTGGAAAAGAAAGAACCTGTCAAGACCGTTGTTTCAGATAACAAACAGAACTACCTTGATCGTAAGGAACAGCAGAAGAAGGTACGTCGGTTGGAGCGGAGCATAGCAGAAGTGGAAGAGAAAATCAGTTCTTTGGAGGAGAGGATCCAAGAGTTGGATGCTATCCTTTGTACTCCTGAAGGTGCCAGTGACATGACGATAGTCACAGAATATACCAGTATAAAGAAAGTTATTGACCAAGAGACAGCACGCTGGGAACAATTGTGTGAAGAACTAGAGGTTATTCAATAATCAAGAAAGATAATGATTAAATATTATAAGACAATGAAATTTAAAACTATCATGGCATTAATGCTGATGTTGCCTGTCTTTTCAGAGGTGCAGGCACAGTTACAGTCTGGTCTGGACGTTACCAATTTCAATCAACAGGTACGACCGGGTGATGACTTTTATGAGTTTGCATGTGGTGGCTGGATGGTAAAGAACCCATTACCTGCTGCCTATTCCCGTTTTGGCAGTTTCGATCAATTACAGGAGGATAACAGCAAACGTATCAATACCATTCTCACGGAGTTGCAGAAAGGAAAGTATGAAACAGGTACTATAGAGCAGAAACTCAGTGACCTTTACAAACTGGCAATGGACACGAAACGCAGGAACAAAGAAGGACTTGCTCCTGTAAAACCGTTACTGAAACAACTTGCAGAGGCTTCTACCAATGATGATCTCTTTGAGATTCAGAAATACCTGCTTAAGTACGGTGACCAACAGTTTATGCGTGCCGGTTTTGCAGCCGATGAGAAAAACTCTACGCAGAATATCCTGAATATCAGTCAGGGGGGAATCACCTTGGGACAAAAAGAGTATTATCTTGACAATGATCCTGCTACACGACAGATAAGGGATGCTTATAAGGCACATATCATTCGTATGTTCCAGATGTATGGTTTCAAGGAAGAGATTGCACGTCAGAAGATGGAGAATATCATGAGCGTTGAGACCGCTTTGGCAAGAGTCAGTAAAAACCGTACAGAACTACGTGATGTAGAGGCAAACTATAACAAGATGACCCTGAAGGAGTTCATCAAGAACTATCCTCATGTCCGTTTGATTCAACAGATGAATGTGTTAGGTGTTCCCCAGGAGTATTACGAGGAAATGGTAGTGGGACAACCTGAGTTTATGAAAGGTTTGGAGCAGATATTGGTGAATATCCTACCATCAGAATACCGTGCTTATCTGGAGTGGAGCGTGATATTGGGGTCTGCCAGTTATCTTACAGAGGATATAGAAGCAGCTAATTTTGATTTCTTCGGAAAAACCTTACGTGGTCGTCAGGAAGACTATCCTATCTGGAAACGTGCCACTAACCTGGTAGAAGGTCAGATGGGCCAGGCGCTTGGAAAGATCTACGCGGAACGTTACTTCCCCGCTTCTTCCAAGGAAAGGATGAAGACATTGGTAAAAAATTTACAGTTGTCTCTGGAGGAGCGTATCAAAGCACAGACATGGATGAGTGATACCACCAAGCAGGCAGCTCTTGACAAACTGAGCACCTTCTATGTAAAGATCGGTTATCCCGACAAGTGGAAGGATCTTTCTAAGTTGACTATCGATCCTAAGAAGAGTCTTTATGAGAATATCTTGGCAGCTGACAGTTTTCAGACAGCCAGGCATTTGGAAGAAACAGCCGGAAAGCCTGTTGATCGTGACGAGTGGCATATGACTCCGCAGACGGTAAATGCTTATTATAATCCTACTACCAATGAGATCTGTTTCCCGGCAGGTATCCTACAGAGACCGTTCTTCGATCCTACCGCAGATGATGCTTTCAACTATGGGGCTATCGGCGTAGTTATCGGTCATGAGATGACTCACGGTTTTGATGACCAGGGACGTCATTATGACAAGGTGGGTAATATGGTTGATTGGTGGACAGCCTCTGATGGTGAGAACTTCAACAAACGAGCTGATCAGTATGCAGCCTTCTTCTCAAATATCAAGGTGTTGCCTGACCTGAATGCGAACGGAAAGTTTACATTGGGTGAGAACCTCGCCGATCATGGTGGTCTGCAGGTTGCTTTCAATGCTTACAAACGTGCTCAGAAAGGAAAAACACTACCAGTCATTGACGGCTTTTCCGGTGATCAGCGTTTCTTCCTGGCATATGCCGGTGTGTGGGGACAGAATATCACTGAGCAAGAGATCCGTAACCGCACAAAGAGTGATCCTCATGCTTTGGGTAGATGGCGTGTTAATGGCGCACTCCCACACATTGACATGTGGTATGATGCTTTCGGCGTGAAAGAGGGTGATAAGATGTTTATTCCGAAGAGCGAACGACTTGATCTTTGGTAAAAAGCGTTTATACAGATGCCACTTAGAATACCTGACAGATTACCAGCGATAGATATCCTCAAACAAGAGAATATCTTCGTAATGGATAACAGTAGGGCGCATACACAGGATATACGACCTTTGAAGATCGTAATCCTAAACCTCATGCCCCTGAAGATTACGACAGAGACGGACTTGATCCGTCTTCTGTCGAATACCCCTTTGCAGATGGATATCACCTTCATGAAACTGAAGAGTCATACACCCAAAAATACGCCCATCGAACATATGATGATGTTCTACAGGGATTTCGAAGAACTGAAAAGTCTGAAGTTTGACGGGATGATTATCACGGGTGCACCCGTAGAAAGTCTTGATTTTGAGGAGGTGACCTACTGGGATGAGATGAAAACCATTTTCGAGTGGGCACATACCCATGTACACAGCACGTTATATATCTGTTGGGCCGCCCAGGCAGGGCTGTATTATTATTATGGCATACCCAAATACCCATTGGAAAAGAAGAAGTTCGGTATTTTTGAGCAACAGATGATACCCACTCATCTACCCATCTTCCGTGGTTTTGACGATACTTTCTATATGCCACACAGCAGACACACGGAAATTCATCGTGAGGATATCCTCAGGAATGAAAAACTGACGATTATTGCAGAGGGTGAGGAGAGTGGTGTCAGCATGGTATTGGCACGTGGCGGAAGAGAGTTTTATGTTACCGGTCATCTGGAATATGCTCCTAATACGCTTGACTCAGAATATAAACGTGACTATGCAAAGCGTGATGATGTAGAATTGCCGAAGAACTACTATCATCATGATAATCCTCAAGAAGGACCGAAAGTTATATGGCGTGCCCATGCTAACCTGTTCTTCCAGAATTGGATCAACTATTACGTTTATCAGACGACACCATACGATATCAGTAAGATAGAATAAACCATGAGACGTCCTGTAGAACTACTGGCTCCTGCCAAGAATCTGGAATGCGGCATTGCAGCCATCGACCATGGAGCCGATGCTGTATATATCGGTGCACAGTCGTTTGGCGCAAGAGTGGCAGCCGGTAATTCTACAGAAGATATCTCCCAATTATGTTCCTATGCCCATCAGTTTGGGGCAAAGGTCTATGTGACGGTCAATACCATTATCTATGATGAGGAATGGGAACAGACGTCATCATTATTGCAACAGTTGCAGACAATAGGGGTGGATGCCATTCTTGTTCAGGATATGGGATTGTTGTCATTACATCCATCCCTTCCCCTGCATGCAAGTACACAGACAGACAACCGCAAAGTAGAAAAAGTAAGATGGCTTGCCTTACTCGGTTTCCGTCGTGTTGTCTTGGCTCGTGAGTTACCCCTTGAGACGATAGCCAAAATCCATCAGGCTGTGCCAGAGATAGAACTGGAAGTGTTTGTTCATGGTGCTTTATGCGTGAGTTATTCCGGTATCTGCTACGCCTCAGAATATTGTTTTTCCCGTAGCGCCAACCGAGGAAACTGTGCACAGTTCTGTAGGATGAAGTTCGACTTGTTGGATGCGGAAGGACAAACAATCATCCACGATAAACACTTGTTATCTCTGAAAGATATGTGTCGTATCGATGCTTTGGATGACTTACTGAAAGCCGGTGTTACATCCTTTAAGATTGAAGGTCGTCTGAAAGACCTTACTTATGTGAAGAATGTGACAGCTGCATATAGTGAACGGTTGAATCAACTGATCCGTCAGATGCCCGACCGTTATGTGCGTGCCTCGAAAGGACATTGTACCTATACTTTTTCACCCGACCTGAAGAAATCATTCAATAGAGGTTATACAGATTATTTCTTGTATGGAAGGACGAAGGATATCTTCTCTCCCGACACGCCAAAGGCTATCGGTGAGTATGTTGGGAAGGTTAAGGAGATTCGGAGGAATACTTTCACGGTGGCTGGAACAGCCTCTTTCGCTAATGGTGACGGACTCTGTTTCATCAATGAACGAGGAGAGCTGGAGGGATTCCGTGTGAACAAGGTGGAAGGAAACCGTCTTTTCCCACTGAAGATGCCTGTCAGCCTTCATGCCGGCACTAAGCTTTATCGCAATAACGATCAGGCATTTGAGAAACAGATGGCTCAACGTACTGCTGTGCGGAAGATTCCTGTAAGGATGACATTAGAAGAGACAGCCGACGGTTTTATGCTCTCTGCAAATGAGCATCATGTAGTATTGATCATGGAAAAGATGTTGGCTCAGAAACCTCAACGGGAGAATATCATTCGTCAATTAACAAAACTCGGTGACACGCCCTATTCTTGTGAGGAGGTCCGTTTCTTACCGGATTCTTTCAATTTCTTTATTCCTGCCAGTCAGCTCGTTGAGATGCGGCGTCAATTGGTGGCAAAGATGAGTGCAAAGGCAGAAGATAAGCGCATTCACCAGGCTCCCGTCTCAGCAGATCATACAGATAATGCCATCTCCTGGCAAGAGAAGAACTATGAGCGTTATCCCTATATGTATAATATTGCCAATGAGGCAGCAAGGATGTTTTATGTGCGACAGGGACTGAAGACTATTACTGATGCTTATGAGATCAGTAAGGTCAGCCATCCGATGGTGATGCAGTGCAAGCATTGTCTGAGATATGCGCTCGGTGGATGTGTGAAGAGGGGAGGAGAGCGTTTGCCGTGGAAAGAACCTTGGTTTCTTTCCATGCCTAATGGTAAAAAGTTCCGTTTGCAGTTCCAATGTAATGAGTGTCAAATGAATATTATTGCAGATGAGTAAAAAGTGGTTTTTCCTTTTCCGGCGACTGTCTGTTGTCTTATGCAGTGTGCTTCTTTTCTCTGGTTGTTACCATCAGAAGAAAGATCACGATGCCTTGTCCGCAACGAACCCTCAGGCAACGGTGAGCGGCTATGATTCTGCATACATGGAAAGGGTGAAAGACTCCCTGTCTTTCTATACAAAACATCATTATACGGAGAACTACAATTTTGTAGTGAAGACCGACTCTATCATGCTCTTACGGCAACAACCGGAAGAAGCTGTGAGTATGATGCCCACCGATACGTTCTCTGTCTATCATCATGACCCTTTGGTAGTGGCAGATATCCGTATCCTGCCTAACGACTCCATTGACTCGGTATGGGTACAGGTGGCCCGTGATCAAATGACATTCGGGTGGATACATGAATCGGAACTGTTGCCGAAAGTTGTTCCCGATGATCCTATCTCACAGTTTATCTCCACCTTCTCAGATCGTCATCTGCTCATCTTTTTGGTCATCATCACCTTAATAGGCTTTGCCTATCTGATGCATATCATCCTGAAAAGAAATGCGAAGATCGTTCACTTCAATGATATCCATTCTGTTTATCCTACCTTGTTGGCCATCACGATAGCATGTGCGGCAACGCTATATGCCAGCATACAGTTGTTTGCCCCTGAGATGTGGCGTCATTTCTACTATCATCCCACCCTGAATCCTTTCAGTGTCCCATTGATATTATCTATCTTTTTGGTGACGGTATGGCTCCTTTTGATTATCGCCATCGCCTGTCTGGATGTTGTCGTTCATCAGTTGCCGTTAAATGAAGCTGTATTATACCTCTGCGGCCTTGGAGCTGTATGTGCCTTTAACTATATCGTTTTCAGTGTTACAACCTTATATTATATAGGCTACCCGTTGTTGTTGCTCTATATTTATTTTGCACTGACAAAGTATCGAAAGCATTCCCATTGTCTGTATATCTGCGGACATTGTGGGGCAATGCTTACGAAAAAAGGACGTTGTCCCCATTGCGGAACTGTTAATCAATAGTTTTTTTATTATTAATTGTTTTGAATTTTCATTTTTTTTACTATATTTGCCACAAATATACTGTAGAAAGATGGAAACAATGATTAAGAAAATAATTACTTGCCTGCTCCTGTTGAGCGGATGTGTCTATCTCTATGGTCAGAACAGTGGGATAGATGTCGGTTGTGTGGTCAGCGGCGTGATCACAGACAGTAATGGCAAGCCTTTGTCACATGTGAATGTCATGGCTGACTCCACGAATATTGCCGTTGTTACGAATGACGACGGATACTTTACGTTGAAAACACCCGAGCAGCCGGCTTTTATCACCGTCTCCCATATCGGTTACAATTCTCGTCATATCCCTGTAACGGCAGGAAAGACAACCAACTTGCGTATTCGTCTTCAGTCTAACTCCATCTTGTTGAGTGATGTGGTAGTTAAGTCGGGTGATCCGAAGAAAATCTTTTACGAAGCCCTTGATAAGATACCCGATAATTACAACAACCATACGGATATGTTCAAGACCTTCTACAGAGAGACGGTCCAGAAGCGTCAACGGTATATCTATATTGCTGAGGCTGTTGCCAGTCTGCGAAAGACATCCTATCACGCCTCAGTAAAGAGTGACAGGGTGGCTATCGAGAAGGGTCGGCGATTGCTCAGTCCAAGTCAGCGTGATACCTTGGGCGTAAAGATCATGGGCGGTCCTACCTCTCCTATCTATCTGGATTTCGTAAAAAATACCGATCTGATACTGAATGCAGAAGATCTTACACATTACGACTTCATCATGGAAGACCCCGTCTTCATCGCCGAGCGCCCTCATTATGTCATCCGCCTCGATCCCCGTTATGTGGCACCTTATGCCTTGTATTACGGTACATTCTACATCGATTGGGAAACACTGGCTTTCACGCGTGCAGAGTTGTCGTTGGATATGCGTGACAGAGAGAAAGCAACCCGTATGATATTGGTCAGTAAGCCCGCCGGAGTGAGATTCCGCCCCCGTGAGATGAGTATCTTGGTGAACTTCAAATACGATGGACAATTTTCGCGCATCAGTTATGTGAAGAATGTCTTCCGTTTTAACTGTGACTGGAAGAAACGTTTCTTTGCCACCAGTTTTACGGCAGTCAGCGAATTGGCAGTAACTGACCGGACAGAAGACAATATCACCCCGATAAAGGGTAGGGATTCATTCTACCAGAGAGACTCTTTCTATGATAAGGTGGCATTCTTCGAGGATCCTGATTTCTGGATGGATTACAATATCATAGAGCCTACCGAAAGTCTTGAAGATGCAATTACCAAGCTGAAGAAGAAAAACCAATAGGTAATATAATTAGATAGAATAAACCCCGGGAATGAATTCACTCTCGGGGTTTATTGTTATATAGTCGTTCGCAAACAGATCGCTTACAGCATCAGTCCAAGGTAAACCATCAGACCATTCATCAAGATCCAGAAGATAGCAAACGGCATGGTCTTACGCATGATCTCACCATCCTGACCTTCCATGTCACAGGCAGCTGTAGCAATGGCGATTGACTGTGGTGACAGCAATTTACCACCCTCAGAACCTGCACAGTTAGCGGCAGCCAACCAGTTTGTCTCATTACCGGGAACACCGAAGAAGGTTGACTGGTTGACCAATCCAAGGTCGCTGGCGGCAGTAGCCTGCAGTTTTCCGAAGAGAATATTTGCATTCGTAGCACTTCCTGTTACGAAGGTTCCAATAGAACCGATGAGCGGAGCGAAGAATGGGAAGGCAGCACCTGTAAGAGCAACGAGACCCTTAGCGATATCGTTTGTCATACCGGTATTGTTCATCAGCATAGCCATGGCTACCAGGCAGCAGATCGTCACTACGGTCTTCTGTAGGTTGATGGTTGTCTTGGCAAGCAACTTCATCAACTTTCCGAAGCTCATACCTTGGATAAGACCACCGATCAAAGCGCCGAGGAAGATCATCAGACCGGCATTGGAGAGCCAACCGAACTTAAATGCATTACCGGTGACAGGCAGGCTAAACTGTGTTACCAGTGTGCTGTTGAGTGCGGAGTTGATTGCGGGAACGATCTTACTGGAGATAAGGATGAAGAAAATGATAAGACCGTAAACACTCCAAGCCTTCAAGGTCTTCTTAAGACCGAACTTCTTCTTTTCTATCTTCACTTCATCTGCGGGATCCTCTTTGCGGATGAACAGCTTGTTGTAGATCAACATAGCGATGATGGCTGCTACAGAACCGAGGATAGCCGGGGTCTCAGGACCGATAAAGTGTGCACAGCAGAACTGTACGATGATGGAGAATGTACCTACGAACAAAGCCAATGTGATATTCTTCACGATTTTTTTACGGTCGGTCATCATCAGGATGAGGAATGGCGTGATGAAGAACATCAGCGAGAGCTGTACGATGATGAAGGTTGCTACCTCACAAAGCATCTCAGGAGAAGCAACACCTTCGGCTGCCACCTGGTTAGCCAGGGTAGTGGCCGGAAGACCCACAGCTCCGAATCCTACTGCCACGGTATTGGCAACAAGACAGATAACAGCAGAGAACATTGGCTTGAATCCCAATCCGATAAGGATAGCGGCCGGGATAGCCACAGCAGTTCCGAAACCTGCCATACCTTCGAGGACACCACCAAGACCCCATGTCAAAAGGAGCACGAGCAGACCCTTGTCGGAGGTCATCTGGATAAACTGTGTTTTAATGGTATCAATCTCTTTTGTCTCACAAAGGATATTGTAACTGAAGATGGCACAGATGATGATCAGGATAATCGGGAAACATGCTTTCAAAAAACCCTCGATGATTGACCACAGTGTGATCCCATAGATAGATACTCCTTCAAACTTATCAGGAAGAATACCCATGGCCGGTGCTGCAAAAAGCGCCAGAAGGATAGTTACGATGAGGGTAATGACTGCACTTTTGTAGCCAGATACCTTGAAGCCCATCATCAGTACAATGAGCAGTACAATCGGAATAACAGAAATAAATGCTGACATAGGTTAATAATTAATGATTTAAGATTTATTGATATAAGTTATAAGCAATAGTTGACAAATTTTCGCAAATATATAAAAAATATTTGGTAAAGAAGTGTTTCTTCTTAAAAAAATAACAAAAAGCGACAAAAATTCTCCTTTTCTACACGAACATCAGGTCACTGATGATACTATCGCTGATGAAAAGTGCTTCTTTGGTAAGCCGTAGATGATGATCATGAGCTTCCAGCAGATGATGCCCGATATGTTTCTCCGACTGTTGTCGGAGATAACTCAAGTACTGTTGTGGAAACTGCTGGGAAACATGCTGGATATCGATACCTTCACATGTACGTAGGGAGGTCATCACATAATCGTTGTAGCGGGTAGGCATGTCAATTATCTCACGCTCCTCAACAGGGATGAGTCCTTCGTTGATCTGATGAATGTAGTTTTTCAGATCGGAGACATTCCATTGTCTTGACTGTATGTCGTACGAATGTGCAGCTGCGCCTAGTCCCAGATAGGGACTGCCATCCCAGTAACCACTGTTATGACGTGACTTATAACCTGGTTTTGCGAAGTTACTGATCTCGTAATGCTCATAGCCGGCATGCTTGAGGAGATCGATGAGATGGTAATACATAGCCAGACATGCCTCTTCATCCGCAGGCCGTATCTTTCCTTGCTCAACCAACCGTTGAAGAGCAGTGCCTTCCTCCACAGAGAGACAGTAGGCAGAGATATGCTCTACGTTTAACTGTAATGCTCGCTGAATGTCTTGTTGCCATTCGTCCAAGGTCTCCTCGGGAAAACCATATATCAGATCAATGCTGATATTACGGATGCCGGCACTACGCAGTATGGAAACAGCCTCTTCTACCTGTAAGGAAGAATGTCTGCGGTGAAGAAAGGCCAACCGTTTGTCATCGAAGGTCTGTGCGCCCATGCTGACCCTGTTTACCGGCAGGTGTTTCAAAGCTTGGGTAAACTCCTCCGTTACGTCATCGGGGTTGCATTCCAGGGTGATTTCAGCGTCCTCGCTGATGGTATAGGAATCCTTCAGTTGTTGAAAGATCTTCTTGAGAAGGGGGATGCCCAGGCGTGAGGGGGTTCCACCACCGAGATATACAGTATTATAAAGGAAAGGGGAGGGTCTCATTTTCATCTCTTTACAGAGTGCATCGACATACTGTGGAATGAGATTTTCCTCTATGGTGGAATAGAAACCGCAATAGATACATCTGCTTTTGCAAAAGGGTATATGAATGTAAAGGCCTGCCATTTCGTAATGATGGGTTTACCGCTAATCGGTGATAAATATGTGCAAATTTACTAATATGTTTTAAAAAACAATCTCTCTTTTAGGAATTTTTTGGGTTTTCCATTTAAAATGTGTACCTTAGTGCCCCAAAAATAATAACAAATTTAAATCTTAAAATATAATGAAAGTTTATCAGACTGATGAAATCAGGAACATTGCCATGGTTGGCAGTGCGGGTAGCGGCAAGACAACGCTTGCCGAGAGTATGTTATTTGAAAGTGGCGCTATCAGACGCCGTGGTACTGTAGAGGGCAAGAATACCGTCAGTGACTATTTCCCTGTAGAGCAGGAATATGGTTATAGCGTATTCTCAACAGTTTTCAATGTAGAGTGGAATAATAAGAAGTTGAATATCATCGACTGTCCGGGATCTGACGATTTCGTAGGAGGTGCTATCACAGCTTTGAACGTTACTGATCAGGCATTGATCGTTATCAACGGTCAGTATGGTCCTGAGGTAGGAACACAGAATATCTTCCGCTATACAGAGAAGTTGAACAAGCCTGTTATCTTTGCCGTTAATGAGTTGGATCGTGACAACTGTGACTTTGATACAGTAATGGGTCAGTTGCGTGACATCTACGGAACAAAGTGTGTTCAGGTACAGTATCCTATTGCTACAGGTCCTGGTTTCAATGCCGTTATCGATCTGATTAAAATGAAGAAATACAGCTGGAAACCCGAAGGTGGTGCTCCTACCATCGAGGATATTCCTGCTGATGAGCAAGACAAGGCAGAAGAACTGCATGCTGCTCTTATTGAGGCTGCCGCTGAGAATGATGAGACTCTGATGGAGAAGTTCTTCGAAGAGGAGAATCTCTCTGAAGAGGAGATCCGTGAGGGTATCCGCAAGGGTCTCGTTTCCCGTTCTATGTTCCCGGTATTCTGCGTATGCGGTGGACGTAGCATGGGTGTTCGTCGCCTGATGGAGTTCCTGGGTAATGTAGCTCCTGCACCTACCAATATGCCGAAGGTAAGCAATACACATGGTGAAGAGGTAACTCCCGATCCTAATGGTCCTACTTCTCTGTTCTTCTTCAAGACAGGTATGGAGCCCCATATCGGTGAGGTTTCTTACTTCAAGGTGATGAGTGGAACAGTGACTGCCGGTGATGACTTGACAAATGCCGACCGTGGTTCTAAGGAGCGTGTTGCTACCCTGTATGTTTGTTCAGGTGCAAACCGTCAGGCCGTTGATAAGCTCTGTGCCGGTGATCTCGGTTGTACAGTGAAGCTGAAGGATGTGAAGACCGGTAATACACTGAATGGAAAAGACTGTGAGAACAGCTTCAACTTCATCCAGTTCCCGAATTCCAAGTATTCACGTGCTGTGAAGGCTGTTAACGAGAGTGATACAGAGAAGATGATGGCTGCCCTTCAGAGAATGCGTCAGGAGGATCCTACATGGGTTGTTGAGCAATCTAAAGAGTTGAAGCAGGTTATCGTTCATGGTCAGGGTGAGTTCCACCTCCGTACTTTGAAGTGGCGTCTGGAGAACAACGACAAGATCATGATCAACTATATCGAGCCGAAGATCCCATATCGTGAGACCATCACCAAGGCAGCTCGTGCAGACTATCGTCATAAGAAGCAGTCTGGAGGTGCTGGACAGTTTGGTGAGGTACACCTGATCGTTGAGCCCTATACAGAAGGTATGCCTGATCCTACCGTTTATAAGTTCGGTGGTCAGGAGTATCGTATGAATATCAAGGGCAAGCAGGAGATTGACCTGGAGTGGGGTGGTAAGCTCGTCTTCATCAACTCTGTTGTCGGTGGTGCTATCGACGCACGTTTCATGCCAGCTATTCTGAAAGGTGTTCAGGAGCGTATGGAGCAGGGTCCACTTACCGGTTCTTATGCCCGTGACGTACGTGTGATCGTTTACGATGGTAAGATGCACCCGGTTGACTCTAACGAGTTGTCATTCATGCTGGCTGCACGTAATGCTTTCTCACAGGCATTCCGCGAGGCAGGTCCAAAGATCCTGGAGCCTATCTATGATCTCGAGGTACTTGTTCCTGCTGACTATATGGGTGATGTGATGAGTGACCTTCAGGGTCGTCGTGCACTGATCATGGGTATGGACAGCGAGGCCGGTTATCAGAAGTTGGCTGCAAAGATTCCATTGAAGGAGCTGGCAAGCTACAGCATCACGCTGAGCTCTATCACTGGTGGACGTGCATCCTTCTCAACCAAGTTCTCCAGCTATGAACTTGTTCCGCAGGATGTTCAGACTCAGTTGATCAAAGAGCACGAGGCAGAGCTTGCTGAGGAAGATAAATAAGGTACACCTTATATATTATAAAGTAGGAGGAGAGGCGCATAGCCTCTCCTCTTATTGTTTGGGGAGGTAATAGTGGCTATAGTGCCTATAGTACCTATATTGCCTATAGTACCTATAGTATCTATATTTGATAATTATCATCCAAAAGGATATTTTAAAGTTAACTGAACTAAAATTAACGAAATTAATTAACATATTACATCCTTATCTGGGAATTAATCTCTATATTTGCATTGTGAAAAGAAGTAGGATGGAAGAATGATCCTTCCTGATGGCAAATTATGAAGAAA
>JAEEZP010000239.1 GCA_016291915.1 Prevotella sp.
AACTTAGGGTAGTAGTTTTTCCTGATGTCCAGTTCGGCCCTTTCAGCCTTCTGTTTGCTTTCAAACAGCTCGTCGCATTGTGCTGCGGACAGTTTGCCGGCATCCTCGGCCATATCATACTTGTCTTTCAGAGCCTTGTTTGCTGCCTTGGCGGCGGAAACCTCTTTATAGTATGCCTGCAGGATAGGTTTTACCTTAGCTTTCTCATCGCCGGAAAGCTTCATGTTCTTAAAGATGTACGCAATGTGGGCATCATCCTTCTCTCCGGCGTAAACACTCAGTGTCGGCATCATCAGGATTATGCCAAGTAAAGCAGTCAAAAGTATCTGTTTCATCATTATCGTTTTTAATTTCGCGGCAAAGGTACAACATTATTCTTAATTATCATGCGCGCGTGATTTTGTAACCGTTTTCCTTAAACAAAATATTCCCTATTTTAACTTTGTTTAAGGGAATTATTTGTATATTTGCACTCAAAATTGTAAAAACTGAAGCAAGCTGGTATGTATTCTGAAATAGAACTTAGTGTTTACAGTATATCCCTGACCGTCTGCCTGATGTGTGGTATCCTTCTTTGGATACATCGCAAAGAGGTACATGACCGCTCACGAACCTATCTCTCCCTCATCGCCCTTTTGTCGGCGGCAGGCCTCATCGTAATCATTTCCGGCATTCTGTTAGGATACAGGTTCTTTAGGGCCTGGTCTCTTCTTGACCCGATGAAGTCCATAGGTGGCCTTTACGTCATCACCCTGTTCCTGTGCTATCCGCTGGAGGTCATGCGTCCGCGTCAGCTGCGCGGTGTCAAGTTGTTGCTCCTCTGGATGCCGCCGGTAATCATGACGCTGCCGATGCTTTTCGGCATACAGTTCAGGATCTTGCTTACTTGGGCCGATTTGTGGAATCATCTCCTGGAATGGAATGTGCTGATCCGTTTGCTAAGCACAGTATTCCTTCTTATTTATTCCATGATGCTGCTCTTTATCCCCTATAGCTGGCATCGCTCAAGTGCCGACTACCAGTGGGTGCGTCGGTTTACGCTCTTTGCGCAGATTATCACACTTCTTTACTTCGGTCATGTTTTTACCAACCTGCCCGTCTTCATGTCACTGCATATCCTATGGGGCACTTTTGTGGTGTTCTACTTCTATTATTTCGAGCGTCACATCCGTGTTCTTCCATCCCCTCAGAACGAATCGTATTCCAATGAGTCGGATGAGACAGCCCCGGAGCAGATAAGCCCTATGGCTAACAGGGTAGGAGCAGACGAAGCTAACTTCGACTTCTGGCCTATGATATGCCAGATGATGGACGAGTGGGAGATATGGCGCAATCCTAACACTACGGTCGAGACGTTGAGCACGGCCATTGGTACCAACCGCATCTATGTGGCCCGTTGCATCAGGGAGCATACCGGCATGACGTTCAATGACTATATGAACGGGAAGCGCATCAGCTATATGGCTGCACAGTTGCGCCTTAATCCTACGCAGGACCACAAGCACCTCTATTTTGATGTCGGTTTCCGCAGCCGCCATACAGCCTATCGCAACTTTGTGAAGTTCATCGGCAGCTCCCCCACAGACTTTATCGCCTCCCTTTCTTAAAGTAAAGAACTTAGGAACTCCTTTTTTTTATATCGAACGTGCACTCTTGTAACGTTCTGACATTCTGTATTTTTCATTTTTGCAACATTGTTTTTCGGTATTGCAACAGGGTTTCTTGTGCCCCTTCCGTTATTTATTTGTTCTTTTGTTGTCGAAATGCCTAGAAAGAATAAAGTCTTTGTACATAATACAAGCCAAGTTTCTGAATAAGATTATTACGTTTAACTATAAGCTTTATGAAACATTTCAACTTTTCAATTCTGCATCGGACAGCCATTCAACTGTCTCGAGCAAGGATGTTGTTGCTACTTTTCGTTACGATGATAGCCGCAACATCGTGGGCCCAGACCGAAGGACCATGGACGTATCTTTCGCATCGCTCAGCCTTCACTAACTTTGATCAGTACAACTCAACAGCCTATAATTATTTGGGTGGGAGTGTTTGGGGTAATTGTTACGTGCAACAATATAATAATGCCAATGACAGAACAGGATTGGGCATCGAGATAAGGGGCAACAGTTCTGCAGGACAAAAGAACTGCGTTTTCTCTATTTACACACATACTGAGAATATTTTGTCCTACAGCCGTAAGGTAATGCATTGGAACTATAAGTTTAAGTCAAGTTCCAATGCACATGTGCAAACCACAGCTCTGTATGCCAGGGATGATATAGATGCAATAAAGAATATGGAGGTGGATTTTACACAAGATTATACCAATCAGTCCAACTCGAAATATCGCATTGCTCTTCTAAAGGGTGTTTGCTATGAATATAAGAGCGAAGAGTTTACTCATGATTTTGAGTTTGATAACAGGAATTCAGGCACTGCTGCTGATAAGAAATGGGCGTTGTTGATGACGTATGTTATTGGTAACGGTGGCGGCTCTATGAATATAGATCAATATGCAGGCTTCCGTAACATTTCATGTTCCTGGACAACTTATTACTATAAGCATATCACTTTTGACAAGAACGGCGGTAGCGGCTCAATGTCAAAAACAACTATCGAGAACAGTGGCGAGCTTCCGGCATGCACACTGACCCGTGACGGTTACTGCTTTGCCGGATGGAATACCCAGGCCGATGGCAGTGGTATCCCCTATGCCGATCAGGCTTCTGTTACCGCCACAGAATCAGATAAGGGCGAGGTTAAGTTGTATGCGCAATGGGTATCAATAGCCAGCAATCTTCAGGCTGAGTTCCTGCAGAAGGACCGCAAGGTTAAACTGACTTGGACCACTCAGAAAGGCCAGGCTGGTGCCGGTAAGTTTGTTATTTACCGTAACGGAGTAAAGATAGGCACCATCGACCATACGTTTCTGAACAACGAGACATCCGACTTTGTCTATGAAGATGCCAATACCGCCTCAGAGAGTGACTTCCCCAACGAATCTGAAATCATCTATGATGTCTGTTTCGTACTGAATGGGTGGGCCGAGGATATTAAACTTCCAGAGTTGAAAGCATCCAAGACAGTCAATACAACCCGTAAGGTTCCTGTAAACTCCATCAAGGCTATCAGCCAGGCCGACCGTATCATTTTTACTTGGACATCAGATGCTTATCCCCTCAACTGGGGAAACAGATTTAATATCTATGTCGATGATGAGACAACCCCCATCTACACCATTACGCCCACGGATAACCAGACAAGTTTCCAGTGGGAACACCGACGGGACATATCTCATGCAGATCGCCAGAATGGGGTGGATGGTACTATCCCTTATACTTCACAAAGCGGACTTGACGTCTGCTCTCCTCACAATTACCGCATAGAAGGTGTTATCGGTGAGACGGTTCTCAATGCAGTCACTGTCAACAACAGGTCTATCGGTGGCGGTACACTCTTCAAATCCTTTACTGCCACTAAGGGCGTTTATCCAGGCCATGTAAAGTTGTCCTGGAATGTCACGCTGGGTAAGGAAGGAGCTAAAACTTATATTGTCGAGCGTAAGCGTGCCGAGAAAGATGAGCCCTGGACAGAAATATACCGTACCTCAAGTGCTGATGAATTTCTGACTTATACCGATGATACGCCGTTGCCCGGTATCTATTATGAATATCAAGTCACTGTACAGGACAAGTGTGAAAACGGTTCTGTCTTTAGTAACGAGATCTCTGATATCGGTTTTGCCCAATCAACGGGTACTATGAGCGGCCGCATCACGTTTGGTGCCACAGGTATGGCTGTAGCCAACGTGGATGTTGTTGCTAAGAAGACAGGCGATAACAACGATGACTACGAGCAGTATCATGCTATACGTTTCAAGGAAACCAATGGAGCGGTTTCGTGGGACTACCCCAATCTGGAGTATGCCAAGAAGACACTTTCGTCCAAAAACTTTACCATCCAGATGTGGATTAATCCGGCTGAGCTGTCAGAAGCCAAAGTGGCTCGTCTGAATGGCGAGACTTGCTACGTAGGCATGACATCAGAGGGAAAGCTGTATCTCGGCAACGGCACCTCCACCTATACTTTTGATGATGTCACACTTACTGCAGGGCAGTATAACCACGTAACGATTACCCGTAACCAGAACACGTTGACTTGCTGTGTGGTAGGTGCTGATGCTGCCGGAGTACCCATTCTGAACAAAAGTACTCAGAACATGACTGGCAGCCTTGAGCTGACCGATGCCATCCAGTTGTCATTAGGCTACTTCATCGGTTATGTTGATGAGTTCCGTCTTTGGACAAAGGCACTCTCTGACAAGGAGATTCTGGAGAACTACGACCACCTGCTTGTAGGTAACGAGAAGAATCTGGAGACATACTGGACCTTTGATGAGGGCCTGAACACACAGTTCTTTGACTATTCGCGTGACGGAACCGTATATCACCAGCATCATGGCAAGACCGGTAGTAACGTAGAGCCTTCTGCATTGACCGCTGAGAAGTTGAAACTGAAGGCCAAGACCGACAACGACGGTAACTATATTATTAAAGGTATTCCGTTCACAGGCGAAGGTACTACCTATGCCGTTATCCCCGCACTGGGCATACACCAGTTCAACCCGACACAGCAAATGCGATACGTGGGCAACAACTCGCTGGTTCACAACGGCACTGACTTCACAGACATTTCATCCTTCCCCGTACGTGGTACCATCCGCTATGCCCATACAGACTATCCTGTTGAAGGTGTAAACTTCTACGTGGATGGTCAGATTTGCGCCAAGGAGGGTGCCCCTATCACCACCAATGCTTATGGCGAGTATGAAATTAGCGTGCCCATCGGCGAGCACTATATCACCGTAGGCAAGCAGGGACATGTATTCGCCAATGAAGGCCGTTATCCGGCCGACCCGGGCAAAACAGGCTTGCTGGCTAACTATAACGATGCTGTCTCTAACCTCGACTTCGAGGATGTCACCCTGGTTACCGTTGCCGGTCGTGTTACGGGCGGTGCCATCGAGGAAGAGAAACCCCTGGGTTTTGGCGTGAGCGAGAACAATATCGGGCAAGCCACCATTACCTTGGCTATTGACGGCTATCGTCTTAACGTGAAAAGGGAGCTAAACGGCTCTACGGTAAGCTATGAGAATAATTCCGAGAATCTGCTTGTTACCTCACCCACATCTGATGTAAACAGCGAATCTTATCGGAAGGGCGGTGATGCTGACGACGTAAAGAGGATTATCATCAGGACAGATTCTAAGACAGGTGAATTCGCAGCCCTGCTGCCGCCTGTTGATTACCGCGTGGAGAGTATTAAGATCGAAAGCAACCCCGACGTCACGTTTTCCGGTCTGCCCGTTCTTTATGCCAGTGATCCTCTGGATACAGAGACAGACTCCCTGATTCTGGAAGACGGCACAAA
>JAEEZP010000022.1 GCA_016291915.1 Prevotella sp.
ATGTATCTCATTTGTCTCAGGGTTGAAACTGCTTATACAGTGGGTACTGCTCAGCCAGAGCAAGCCTTTCTGGTCCTTTACCACCATACAGATCTCGTTGTTGGCTAATCCGTCTTCTTCTGTAATCGTCTTTACAACACCTTTGTCGATGTCAAAAAGACAGAGACCACCACCAAATGTGCTGATCCATATTCTTCCTTTCTGATCTCTTGTGATGGAGGTGATATAATCAGCAGGCAAGTACTGTTTGCCTTTCTGGTTATTGTTGTAGTTAATGACTTCTCCTTTCTTTACATCGTACTTATATAACCCCTGACTTCTGGAGCCTAACAAGAGGTAATCGTCGTCTAATGCCAGCATACAACGTAAGCTGGGGAAACTCATGGAGGATTTACCCTCGTTTAGCGAAAAGACATTTTTCGCTTTCCGCTCTGGGGAGATATAGAGGAGACCCGACTGATTATTGGAGGTGACAATCCAAAAACTGTTGTCCTTGTTCTTGTGGATAGCATATACCGAGGCTGTGATATTCATGGTATAATGCAGACTGAATTTCTTTGTAGAAGGATCAAATGCATACAGTTCACCGTCTGTCGTACCACACCAGATCGTTCTCTCGTCTTTTGTCAGGGATTTGATGATATTCCTACTGTGAAGACGTGATGATGTATCATACAGATAACTGGTATAATGATCGTTTTGCAGATTATATTCCATCAGTCCGGATCCCTCTGTTGCAACGTATGTCTGATGATCGAAATTAATCACCGGCCCGCAGATACACTGTTCGGGTGAGGTATGCAGGGTAAAACGGTCTTTGTATTGACTGTAATAGTTTACGCCACCGGAGTAGGTTCCTACCCATAGTCCGTCATGCTTATCCACAAAGAGAGAGTAGATAGAGAAATGACTGAGCTGTCCTTGGGTAATCTGATTATTTGACTGTTTTGCCAGTTCATTATTCTGCAGATTAAGTGTGTACAACCCGTCAAACGTACCGATAAGCATGTGATTGTTCATCTGGATGATATCACGGATATTATTGGTTGTCAACGTGCTGTTCTCTTTTGTGAAAGAAAGAGCCTTCCCGCCAACAAGATCTATCATGTTAAAGCCATTATCTTTCGTAGCTACCCACAAACGGTGGTCCTTATCCTGATAGACATTGGCTATATTATTACTGTTGATGGGACATTTGCCCTTGGTAGAATACTGTTTAGTGGCGTTCTTCTGTGGGTCATACACAAAAATACCTGCAGTGCTGGTTCCTATGACAATTCTCTTGTCGGATAACATTCTTAAAGAAGTGACATAGAAATCTCCGGTATTAATCTGTTTGAGAAAGATATTCCTTGAGATGTTTTTCTGATGATCATAGACAAAGAGTCCATGTGATGTTCCTATCCACAAATGGTTGTTGTCATCCACACACAGGGCATTAACACCATTGCTGATGGCTTCAAGCTTATTCAGCTTAGTGTAGGGATGGGCTTTGTCCATCTGCAAGTCAATGACACTCAGGCCATTGATACTACCAACCCAAAGACGGTGGTTCTCATCTTCTGCTAAAGAAGAAAGGTGATTGTTCGCTAATCCGTTATAGGTATTATGATTGTTCTTTTTGTAGATCTTGAATGTATTACCATCATAACGATTGAGCCCGTTACGGGTGGCAAACCACATATACCCCCTGAAGTCTTGGTGGATTTTTATCACAGATAGTTGTGAGAGCCCCTCCTCAATAGATATTGTGGAGAAGATATATGGTTCTTCTTGCCCCCTCGCATAACCCGTTGTCAGTGTTAGGAGAAGGATAATGATAATTTGTCGCAGTATTTTCATACAAAAGGTTATCTGCCGACAAATATATACATAAATTTTAATATATCCAAGTTATTCCAGTTGAAAAGGAAAGATTGGAGTTTCCTCAATATCACTTAGGGGCCTAAAGAGAAACCATTATGATTCCCTGATCACTTGGCGTAGTGTGAGCTCAGTTTCTTTCCCTCTTTGCTCCACACGTAGATCCACGAACCGAGACGAGAGGTAAAGGTGTTGCCGCTGACCGCTATGACCTCTCCGATGGAACTCCGACTCAGTCCTCTTAACCGACGACCTTTACTATCATACAAGATATACCATGAGCCCTTTCGTAATACCAGGAACTCAGAGCCATAACCCACCAGTTCTCCTAAGAAGGCACTCACGGATCCTGTTTTCTTTCCACTGCTGTCATAGATCATATACCACGACGAGGCTGTTTTCACATAACTAATGTTCTGAGCCTGTATCTGCAGACTGCATACCAGTAATAATATAGTAAGTATCTTTTTCATTTTAGAAATTCTTAAATAGCCATAAGGCGAAGAACAGATCGTAAACTTTGTAGATACCCTTATCTTGAGTGAGTAGCCCTGCTGACATCTTAAACGATACCGCCCTCCCATAGCCTCTGGAGGAATGCCTTTGCGGGCAAAACCTCTACGCCATTGAACAGACGGGGAACGGCATCGAGCGACACAATGATAAGGCGGGCGTCTGGGTGCTCCTCATGAAAGGCCTTCAAACCTTTCAGATGTTTGGACTGCACCTCTCTGCAAGACTTGAACTCGATGGCGACTTTAGCATCCCCGAGGACGGCATCTACCTCATAACCGGAATAGGTGTGCCAGTAGGAGAGCGTTTCTTCAGAGTCGTTGTATCCCAGATAAGCAATTATCTCCTGTATCATCAAGTGCTCATAAGCATGACCAAAATCATCGCTCCCGGGTTGTAGGCCATGACGATGTAACAGATAATTGGGCAGCGAGACATCGAAATAATAGAATCGTGGCGACTGATTCAGACGGCGCTTTACACTTCTTGTAAAGGCCGGAACCATGTAGCCGATGAGTGTTTCCTCTAAGATGGAAAAGTATTCTTTGACGGTTTTTGCGTCTATGCCACAGTCCTGTGCAATATTGTTGTAGTTCACCATTTCGCCGTCAGTGAGCGCTGCCACCTCCATGAACCGATTGAACGATGCCAGCTTCCGCACCAGTGCTTCTGCAGCTATTTCTTCTTTCAGGTAGACAGAGACATAGGCCTGCATGCGCTTCTGCAACTGGCGCTCGCTGGTGGCCATATAGTGAGTAGGTAGCAGTCCGCGATTGACAGCCTGAACGACATCAAAGTCGTCTATTTCGGCACTCACCAGAGGATACAAGACATTCCTCACAGCACGGCCTCCTAAGGTGTTAACCCCTTTCCGCTTCAGTTTTCGTGCACTGGATCCACTTAGTATGAAATGAATCCCTTGTCGGGTTATCAGCCAATGAACCTCGTTCAAGAGTTCCGGGATAAGCTGTATCTCATCGATGATGACAATTTCCCCTTCCTTTAAGTCTGCGAGTTCCTGACGGAGCAAGGAAGGGTTGCGGCGCAGACGTTCGTATGTGTCAGTTTCCAGTAAGTCATAGAACCTGTTGTCTGGGAACAAATGCAGCAGCAGTGTCGTTTTTCCCGTCTGACGAGCACCAAATAAGAATACACTTTCTTCTTGTGCATCAGTTACTTTCAGTAGCCTCTCTATCATATCTTAATTTGTTAATATCCAGAACTCTATTCCTGATTTTTCAGTAAAAACAGGAGTTTTCATCCGAAAATTCGTTGCAAATATAAGACTTATTATAGTAAAAACCAAATTATTTACTTTCCCAATCTTTATATTTGAACTCGTTTTTTTATTGTTTAACATCATTTAAGGGGGGCGACGAATTATACCTGATCTTTCATAACACCTTCTCTGGTTGCTCAGCTCTGACTATTGTCGATGCGCCGTGCGGCGGGATTCTATTTTAATAGTTACAGAGAACTATCCACGGTCTTATATCCTTAAATATACATAAAACGAGATTGCGGGTGATGCAGTAATTGTTTTTTCACAAATTAATGCTATATCTTTGCGCTGGAAAAGGTTATAAAATTCGTGACCATACTCCCGATTTTTGCATAAAATTTAGGAGTACACTCTCAAATTTCATGGGTTTATGTATAAGAGAATATTTGATTTAGAGAGCAAGAAAGGGCTTAAAGCCCTCAAATAAGAGCACCCTGATTGCAGAATGATTCTCGTGTCACTCGACCCTATTACCCGCAAATCCGGTGACGAAGAATTGATTTACGTTCTGGACTTCCTGAAGATGCTTTGGAACGGTGACATATTCTAGGGTAATTTAAGCAATAACTAATCCCGCCGCATAGTGCCATCGATGCACCGTGTTAACGATATTGTCTATGCATACATAGTCAAATATAACCAAAAATGTTCAGTGTGCAAAACATTTTCTATGTAAATTTGTTCTGCATATTGAACATTTAGCGTCAATAAGGCGTTTTAATTATAGATTTTGTGTTCCGTAAAGAACAAATAACATTAAAATCTGTTTTATGTTCACAACACTTAGAAACTGATATTTCAGCTGTAGCTCCTGTTAATTCTTTGGCAAATATTTGGATTTGCCTCATTTTTTTTGTATCTTTGCAACATGAAAAACATGGGTGTCATGATTAAGTGGTGCCCCTCTGTAAAAACTATAGTAGATTTACTCTATAACAAGAGATTTTTGAAATAAAGGTTGTAAGGTTGTCAAACCCCTGATGTATAAAGGGCGTGCGACCTGTCGGAGGCTGTCAAAGGTTGTCAAAAGGCTGTCACCATTTCCGCAATTCTCTCGAGAATTCGGGAGAAAAGGGTACTAAAAGCCCGACCAAAGGTACTCTTTTGACCTGAATTTTCGAGAGAATTGAAGAGTCTTAATATATAATTTTTATAATGATCAATAAATTAGTAATGAAAAATTTCAAATTCACGGTACTTATGAAGTACCATTATCGTGGTGAGTTAAGAACAAAGTATGTAACCTTGGAAGAGGTTGCAAAACGAACTTCAAACGGCTACTACCAACGTAGGGTGAATGCCGCGAGAGGACTGGGTGAGGTTCAGTCGCCTTTGGGTCTTTGTTGTGGAAAGGCTGCGGCAGAGGAACTGCCAGTTATCTATCCTTCCTTAGGGCCAGACGGTTATACGGGGTTGGTGTTGCTGTCTTTTCGCATTACTGAGGGGCAAAAGACGCTCGAACGACTGCGCCGACAGGTAAACATGTGGCAACAGACGCTGATGTCGTTTGTCGGCACAAGCGGACTGTCGATGAAAGTACTCATTCCTTACCGGCTGCCTAATGGTGTGCTTCCAGATGATTCCCGGCAACTTTCACTATTCAGGCAATATGCGTACAAACGGGCCGCTGAATATGCCTTCAATGCCACTGGTGTACGTCCTGAGGAGGTTTGTCATGACGGAAGTGAGCATTTTCTTTTCTCCGCAGACAAACATGTGTACCTTAACCTCAGGGCAGAACCTATTATTATGGAGCAGCCCACAGTGGCCCTGGCGGAACTTGCCGCAAAAGTGGTCAATAAAGAAGAGCCGTCATTGGATACTCTGGTGCTGCCCGGTTACACGCGCAGACAGATGGATGTGTTGAAGTATAATGCCATCTGTAGGGAACTGTCTTATGAAAAGGTTGCAGAACTGGAAGAGCATCTGATGCGCTTAGCGGTAAAGTGCAGGAAGGCAGGGGTTGATCAGGAACTTGCGACGAAGATGACACTGGAGGAATTTGATTGTTTCGATAAGGAGGTGTTGGTGCGTTCCACCTTCAATACTGCCTATGAAAAGCACAAACAGGGAATCGGCAATCCGATAGAGAGCAGTCTGATGCACCAACTACTGTTGGAGGATTTCCTGAAGCGCCGGTACCTTTTCCGTAAGAATAAGGTGACCGGAGAAATAGAGGTGCAGGAGAAGTATCGTTTTCATCTTTGGTGGAAACCTCTTTCTGAGGAAGTGCGTAACGACATCAACAATGCCGCCATTCGCGAGGGTATCAAAGTGTGGCCCAAGGACTTGGACCGCATCCTCAAATCTGAGAGGGTGGAGACGTATGATCCTGTGCGTGAGTGGCTTAATGAGTTGCCACGTTGGGACGGTAGGGATCGTCTCGGGGAGTTGGCTCGAAGGGTTAAGACAAACACGCCTGATTGGGAAGATAATTTCCGGGTGTGGATGCGCTCCATGGTGAGTCAGTGGCAGAGTGATGTGTATAACATGTACGGTGCACAGATGGTGCTGATGCTCGTTGGTGATCAAGGTACACGCAAGTCATCGTTTATGCGGATGTTGCTTCCTCGGGAACTGATGCCTTATTATATCGACCGCATAGATTTTGTCAACAAGAAAGAGGCGCTCAGGGCATTAAGCCGTTTTCTGCTCATCAATATCGATGAATACGATCAGGTAAGCAAAGCACAGACTGCCTTCCTCAAGCATCTCATCCAGCGTACGGATGTGAAGGAGCGTAAACTCTATACCACCACCTTCGAACAGCAACAACGCTATGCCGTATTCTGTGCGACCACCAACTCATTGGCACCGCTGAAAGATGAGAGTGGCAGTCGACGTTACCTGGTGGTGGAAGTCAATGACGTGATAGATACCGATACCCAAGGTGACAAACAGATTGATTATCAGCAACTATATGCACAGATAGCAGAGGAGATCCGACAAGGGTATGACTATGCCTTTACGGGTGAACGCGAGCGGAAGATCATCGCCAATAATGCGGATTATTATGAGATGCCCAATGTCATATCACTGTTTGAGGATTATTTCTCCAAGCCGAAAGCCAGTGATGAGGCGATACTAATGAGTCCCACGGAAATACTTGGTGCCTTGAAGATGGATACCGGAAATCATTCAAATGCTACTATATTAGGTGCTTACCTCCGCCGTAATAACTTTATGAGGGGAGAGGGAAAAGAAAGGAGAAGATATCAACTGAAGCCGCTTATCCCTGAAAATCGTTGAGTCAATGTTGTCAACCTCGTGACAACCTTTGACAGCCTCTGACAGGTTGCACGCCCTTTACCACAAAGGGTTTTGACAACCTTACAACCTTTTTTTGAAAATTACTGTATATAAAAATATTTGGTATGAAATATAAACTCGTAAAAGAAACGAAGCCAACACTTTCCACTTATGGGAAGTATAAGGCTGTGACGTGTCATTGTCAGACCGTTGAGAGTAATGAATTGATTGAAGAGATAGTTAAACAAAACTGTCTTGACAGGGCGACCGTTGTCCATGTGATGTCAAGACTGTCCGCAGTCATCAGCCGTCATTTGCGGGAGGGTGACAAAGTGCGACTGCAAGACTTGGGAATGATGAAACTGGAGATAGAGAGCGATAAGGTGGACAAGCCCTCAGCCTTCGATGCCAGTAAGCATATCCGTGGTGTCCGTCTCCACTTCCTACCGGAAAGTAGTCAGGGCAGTCCGGCACTCTATCAGAATATCAAGTACGAAAAGGAGAAGTTTGGGATGGGGTAATGAAAACGGGGACAGGATCGCTTTGCATGTCACCGACACGATCCCTAAAATCTGTAAGGTATTCAAGTGGCAGCAGCTCTCCACCTGCCTTTCACGGTTACTCTGCGATTGCAAACAAATCGCCCATCCTTACCTGAGATTGCATGATGCCGCTATGGGCATTCTGTCTGACACCGTAAGTCGTTATCATCACCAATTGTAATTATTCTTGATTATGCAAACTTAGGTGCGGAAACGCTATATTTTGTTCAGTTTCCGCATCGAAATATATCAAATATATACCAGTAGAGAAGAAGGTTCGCCATCAACGTCTGTTGCTTCAATAATCGGCCCTTTAACAATAATTTTTTGCAATGATATAGAAGTTGGCACGGGTATGCTCATAATAACCGCAACGCGGTTACCGCTCAATAGCCGTGGGTCGGCACGACCTGCGGACAAGGTGTTGTAGCAATCATCCAACCCTGGAGGGGTTGCCCATCAATATTTATGGGGGCACGCCTTCAGCGTGCATATTTATGATTAATACATTCTCCGCAGGTCGATGACCTGCGGCTACTGAGCGTTGACGCTTTCAGCATCATATGCCAACTCCTATATTATTGCCTTAATTATAGATTTTGTGTTCCGTAAAGAACAAATAATATTAAAATCTGTTTTGTATGTACAACATTTAGTAACTAATGTTTCAGAGATAGTTGACGCTAAAGATCCAGGCAGTTTGGAAAACACAATGACTACGAAAAGTACCCCAGTTGTATCTATGAAAAAATCTCTTATTGAGGCTTTCTCCTAAGGTTGTCTATATACTCACCCACGATGCCTACAGGATCGCTGGCATTCACGGGATACCATCCGGCTGAGGAGTCTTCGCCCGAATCATATATCTGCTTACCTGCCTTATTATAACAAATCACCTGCCTGACCATGACGAAGTTATACTCCTCGTCGAACAATGCCTTCGTCTTCGTTGTCACCACTGGTGTTCGAATGCCTAATAGGCTGGCAAAATGCATCTGCCAGTCAGCCGTATGATACACGGCCTTCACCCAAACGATGTGCTCACCGTTTTTCTTCGTGGTGATATTCGTGTTGTAAGATATGGTTACGATCTCATCCTTGCTGATAGTCTTCCAAGGGTTCTTCACTGCACCCTTTTGGCTTTGTGCAGAGATCGTGGTACATATCATCATGAACATCATCAAGAATATTGTTATTTTCGCTTTCCTGTTCTTCATATAGCCTTATCTATATCATTTACCCTAACAATTACTTCTATTAACTCTGTCATAATAGTAAGCAGCCACACCCCCGAAAGAGGATAGTGGCTGCCGATAACCATAAGTATTAAGGTTTCACAACCTAAAAAAGAATGCTAAAAAAGAATGATCTATTCTTCAACATCAGGAATTTCCTCAACGACTTCCTCGAAGGCTTCACCCAATGCTTTAAGTGTAGAGGCCAGTGTATCTGCAAATTCGCTGTAGTCCATATCCTGCAACTGGTCGGTAACCTTCTTTATAGGTTCACCGATACCTTCTTTCACATTGCGGTATTGTTCAATGTCGATCTGGTTCACATCCAGATAGCCATAAACCACAAACACATGTGTACCTGTGTTAGCAACGAAATAAGAAGCGTCACCTACGTTTACAATGGCCGCATTCGGGTTCTCTTTTACCACCTGTCCTAAGGTCTTCACCTTATTGATGATGGCACGTGTCAGCTGTCCGCTCTTACCCATCAGGGCAACACTTGTCGGAATATCCAAACCAATCTGGTTCGGCTTAATGCTCTTGAAGTGATAGCCTGAATCATCGCCTTCAGCAAGGTTCTCATCGAAGGTGGATGATACCGTCATAGCGATATTCTCACGGGCAAGACCAGCAGAGATGACCGACTGCAAGGCATAATCCTCTGCATCTTTCTGAACGGTTGCTGCATCCATCTCCTCGTCTTCAGCCATGTTAGCCAGTGCTGACGTCATGGCATCAGCGGTCATATTAAGGTTCAGGTCGAGGAAGCCGTCTTTTGTCAGTTTCAGAGAACTGATGATGTTATCGAAGTCGAAATATTCATTCTGTACGGTAGCGTCGCCCATGGCCCGGTTGCTGACTGCATACACATCCTGCTTCACCTTCAGGTCCTCACCCTGTGTATTGATGAAGATCCAGTTGTTGGCGCTCTCCTGTACAATGGCATTGGCACCCATGAACGGCAGCACGTTCATATACTCATCCTTGCCGATCTGTTTCTCGTTGATGTCCATCAGCTGATAACCAGCCTTATCCTTGTCAGCCTTGGCAAAGAACAGCGTACTGTTAGCAAATACGATATCCGCATAGCGTGGACGGATCAGCACATTGCCATCAAAGTCCATCACGCCCTGTTGATCACCGTCGGTATATATAAACTGCTTACCCTGGATAGCCTTGATACCCTTCACCTTGTCAGAGGGTTTCAGCACCCAGTCACCGTTCTGATCCACCAGGCCCACACGGCGTGAGCCGTCGCCAGCCTCATCGGTCACCACCATCACGCCACTCTGGAAGATACCGTCAGTCAGTTTAAACTTGCTTGACTTCATCGTTCCCAGTTCCTCACCTTTTGTAGAGAGGATGGTATATGTCACCTGATCCAGGTCACCGTCTTGCAAGTACTTCTCCTGTTTCTTATGCACGGCCAGCATCTTACCCTCGTTGGCAGGATAGATCTTCAGGTAGTCAGGCTCCACCACCACGTCACCGTTCGGGTTGATACATCCATAGTACTGGTCCACCTGGAAGATTGCCACCCCGTCTTTGAAGTTCGTGCACGATGAAACCACCTTGCCGTTGACCTTATCCAAGGTAAACTTCACATTTCCATCCACATCGATAAACTCAATCTGCTTGTCTTTCTGTACTACAGGAGCCACATTCTCCACGAACACGCCAGCCTGCGAATACTCATCGCCAATCTGCTTGGGCTTAGCCTCGGCGGTGTAAAGCTCCCACAGTCCTTTGTTGTTCTTCACGAAGAAACGGTCGTGCATCACCACGGTAGGCATTTGCTTATACTCATCGGTCAGCAGTGCCTGTCCACTGGCATCTATCAGACCCCAGTTTGATTTCTCACTCTCTTGGAACGGCACATACTGTATGCCACCACCTTTCTCTTGGTTGCAGGATGCCAATGCCAGCACCGCAACAGCAGCTAAAAATAATTTTTTCATCTTATTCATTATCTTGATTTATAGTTTCCTCTTTTTGTTCAGGCGCAATGAACTTCACCGGCACGGTATATTCCACGCGCACCTTCACACCGTCCTGTGTGGCAGGAGTCCACTTCGGCATCTGCTGCAGAACACGTACGGCCTCAGCCTCCAAGGCAGGATGATGCTCGTCGAGTACCTCAAACTCGGTCGTTGATCCGTCTTTCTCCACCACGAAACTCACCTGAACGATACCTTCAGCCCGTTCTGCCAGAGCATCCTCCGGATACTGCATGTTACTCTTGATAAACTCCATCAGCGCACTCACACCTCCGGGATAAGTCGGCATGTGCTCCGCACTCTCATAGATCTCATTGTCTTCCACGGCCGGTTTCGTCTTGATAGGCTTCGCTCTTGGTGCCATGCGGCGTTTCACGATGACCTTAGCCACCTCTTTCTTTTCAGCACCTTCCTCATCAGGCTTTGCCGTGGTGGTAGGCAGTGTCGGCAGTACACCGGGATGTGGTTTCTCCGCTGTCGTCTCCGAGTTTACAGGCTTAACTGTCGTGGGTAGCGTAGGCAGCACACCGGGGTGAGCCGTTGAAGTAGTCTTCACGGTACTGCTTGCAGGTGTCTGAGTATCGCTCTTACTGCTCTTTTTTGATGTCGGCAGCGTAGGAAGTGCACTGTCTGCCGCCTTCACTTTTTTCTTCTTCTCCTTTTTCACCGTACTCTCCGTAGGAGTCTCAGTGGTTGCCTTTTTCTTGGTGGGCAGGACGATCTGCGCTTGCATAGCTGCTGTCCCTATCCATGCCATCAGGCATATCAGAATCCATTTTTTCATGTTATATATATTAAATGTTTAGAGTCAAGAGAGTTATACTGCCCCGTTAAGGACTTCCCTCCTCCTCCTTGGGGGAGGTGGAGGGGGCTTTTATTTGATTCTCAATTTCTTTCCGTTTACGATATAAACGCCAGCAGGTAACTGCTTCAGAGTCTCGTCCAACTCACTCTGTGTGTTAGCCTTCTTCACCAATTGACCGTTCAGGTTAAATACCTTGTGGAGACCATCCTTATTATCTGCCGACGGTATCTCATCAATACCTGTCGTCTCAGTGAACTCAATGAAGAATGCACGCTTGGCATTGTTAGCATCTGTAGTCATATAAGCCTCGAAAGGACTCACCGCACGCAGATCGCTCACGAAAGCACTACCCTCTGTGTAACCACCAGCCTCAGAGTGATAGCTGTTGTTGACGTTCAATGCATAAACACCAGACGCTTTCTCCTGTGCACAGAAAGCAGGGATGAATGTCTTGCCGTTGCTCTTTGCTGTGGTCACAGAACTGCTAACGGGCACCTTAACATTGGTTGCCGAGAAGGTAATGTTGCCCGAAAGATTGAATGATGAATCATAATCGCTGTTGTTTGGCATACATATAATATAAGGTGTATTCGCCTGAATGCTTGTGGCACGGGTAAATCCACTGCTGCTCAGATTGCACAACCAGAATGGTTTTGCATCAGAAGTGCTGGTCCAAGCACCGAAAGGAAGGAGTTTACCCTTTGACTTATGGGTGATCTCGCCCACCGTAAATGGTAGGGCTATCGTCTCCCAACCTCTTGCCTGACCATCAAGCCCTGATGTCATCCTATAGTTGTGAGTATAGCTGATCTTTTCTGCCGTAAACTCTCTGGGGCAATAGAAGTTATTGCTGCTGCTTGCGTCAGACAGCACAATCTCTTTAGCAGTACCATTAACAATGACATTTCTTATATTTGATGGTGCGTAACTTGCATCTTTTGTATAAAAGAGCATGTTAGCAGTATTCCCATTAACAATATAATTGGGCATAGTAAAGTCCGCATCCCAGATAATAGCTGAAAGTTTGGGACAATCATAGAAAGCATGGTCATTTATCTCAGTCACACTATTAGTAATTGTCACAGAGGTAATAGATGTGCAGCCTTGGAATGCATTTTCATCAATCACTTTCACACTATTAGGGATGATAACAGATTTCAAGTAGCTACAGTATCGGAATGCTCCAAATCCTACACTATCAACACCATTAGGAATTACTAAATCTATAATCTCCGTGTTTTCATCGCTATAAAGATGATGAGCGTAATGTAAAGGAGAATCCACACAACATGACTTTGACCAATCTGCTAAATTCTTGACTATTACTTTTTTAAAATTTAAGCACCCTACGAATGTTCCTTTTTTTATTTTACCATACCAGTATTTATCAGACTCCGGTGCACCACCAAACATCTTAACGCCTCCATCAATAGTAATCATTGAAAGGTTTTTACAATCGACAAAAGCTCCTGCTTGAATCTCTGAAACATTGTACGGAATAACAACTGATACTAAGTCCTCACATCCTACAAAGGCAGTAAAACCTAAAATACTAACAGAATTGGGAATTACCGTATTCTTACATCCAGAAACCAATGTATTCGTTGATTTTTCAATAATAGCATTACAGTTGTCACGAGAATCGAAACTTTCGTTGCCACTTTCAACTAATATAGATTCTAGGCTGTTACATCCTAAAAATGGGTTACAATAAAACGTTGTATATTTACCTGATGAACCATACATTACCCAATATATGGAATTTACCGATTTTGGTATTACAATACTTTTCAAGGCTTTACAATTACCGAATGCATAGCTACCAATTTCTTTCAGATAATCAGGCAACTTTACTGATTTCAAGTTAGTACATTTATCGAATGCATATTCTCCAATACTTTCCAGACCATAAAAATACTGAAACTCGTCAAAAGAAGTGATATCAGTGTTGTTCCTGAACACCTGCTGGACTGAAGATACAGCTGCAGCTTCAGCATAGCTTAGCTCGCCGTCACCATTCGTATCCCAGTTCTTCACGCAAATCTCTTTCACTTTCGCATCGGCAAAGACAATTGCCTCATCTGGATTTTGCAGGTCAGATATGATGTAATTTTTCCAAACATCAGCTGATTGATAAGCCTCCTTGTATCCTTTCGGAACAAAGATTATGACATTACTCGGAAAAGTAGATGAATCTATTTTAAATGGTGTTGTAGATTCTACATTTATATATTTCAAGCCGTCAATACCATTGAATGCTCTTTGACCAATACTCGTCACGCTGTTAGGAATAATCACGGAAGTCAGACTGATACACTGATAAAAAGCAAAATCCTCAATTTGGGTCACAGAATTAGGAATAGTAACAGATGCCAGACTGCTACAGCCTAAAAAAGCATAATACCCTATCGAAGTCACAGAATTGGGGATGGTAACAGAGGTAAGACTGCTGCAATATCTAAAAGTCTCCTCACCTATCGAAGTCACAGAATTAGAAATAGTTATGGACGTCAGACTGCTACAGTTATAAAAAGCAGATGTTCCAATTGATGTGACTGAATTAGGAATAGTTATGGACGTCAGACTGCTACAGTCATAAAAAGTATAGTTTCCTATCGAAGTCACAGAATTAGGGATGGTAACAGAGGTAAGACTGCTGCAACCTCTAAAAGCAGATGCTCCAATTGATGTGACTGAATTAGGAATAGTTATGGACGTCAGACTGTTACAGTCATAAAAAGTCCCCTCACCTATCGAAGTCACAGAATTAGGGATGGTAACAGAGGTAAGACTGCTGCAACCTCTAAAAGCAGATGCTCCAATTGATGTGACTGAATTAGGAATAGTAACAGATGCCAGACTGCTACAGCCTAAAAAAGCATAATACCCTATCGAAGTCACAGAATTAGGAATAGTTATGGACGTCAGACTGCTACAGTTATAAAAAGCAGATGTTTTTATTGAAGTCAGTCCTGTAAAATACTGTAACTCATCAAAGGTCTTTATACTTGAATTATTTGAAAAAAGAGTACCCAAATTCTTTACCGCCGCAGCTTCTGTTTTACTGAGTTCCCCGTCTCCATTCGTGTCCCAGTTCTTCACACATATTGCCTTCACTTCTTCATCGGCAAAGGTGATGTTATCACACCACGCCAAGAGTGGCATGGCTAACAAAATATGAATTATAAATATTTTTTTCATAATACTTTTTAAACTTATTATTTCAATGTAAAGTGTAATCTAAGAAAAAAGGGTCTTCCACCTGCGCTTTGTTTTAGTAGTGCCTTTAATAGGGTTTACCTGTATCGGCTCCTGTATTTGACCAGTTACAGGATTATACTTTTGGATAGCTTGAGAAAAGCAACATAAGATGTCTTCAATCTCAAGACTTGAAAGTGAAGGAAAGAATGAAGAGAAACAATTGGTCGGCTTTCTGTATCCAACTCTTCTAGAGAGTAAAGCTCTTGCAGCCTTGTTAACTTTATTAGTACATGTATGAAGATAAACATAAGACTGAGGGAAGATTTGGTTTTTATATAGGTACCCAATATGCTTTGCAGTGTCATAAAGGGTAACGAGACCTATACCGTTTATAGAACCAATTAATTTTTTAATAGCTTCATACAACTCTTCAAAATCATTGAATTGTTCGCACAAAGACAACGATGCATCGAAGAGTGAACTACATTTTCCATCTTTATTAACGAATTGACCATTCAACAAGTTGTTAACAGCTTCTATTACTGAACTTTTCTTAACACACCACTGATGTTCATTAGTATATAAGCCCCGGACACATTTTTCCAGGACACGTTTAATATGTAATATCCGATCACCTAGAGGAATTGTTATGGCTTTCTTATAATCTGAAAGAATCTCGTTCATTTCGTTGCACATATCTGGACAACTACTCTTATATTGTGAAATGATGTCGTTTATTGTCATAACAAAATATTATTATTTTTGATTATTACCTAATTCTTAACTAAGTCCATAATTGGGCATTCTTTTTTACAGTCAACTACTTTAATATCCTTATTACAGGAAGAAGAACATAAGAAACGATACTCTAGCATGTATTCTACATATTTCTTTTTTTGCTTGTCTTCATAATCATAATTATTGCCATAACAGATTAATATAACAATAAGTAAAAAATATAGCTCCAACCCAGCACAGAGACTCGCTTTTTGAAAAAAAGAAGAACTATCATAATACTCATAAACATTACAAATAATTTTAAATAACAAAGTAGAAATTATTATGATTTCAATCCCCAAAAAGATCTTAATGAATTCACCAAATAAACCTTGGCACAAACCATGCTCTCCAAACTGTAAATGCTTCCTCAGATCCTCAATAGATTTAAAAGGAGTATAGTTTGAAGGAAATAATCTATGGTCTAATTTCTCGGGTTGTTGATGATAGTATTTGTGTCTTATGGAATATGTAACAAATTGTTCAAATCGCTGATGATATCCTTGATACAAACAAATATGTTTCATAAATGCAATAACTATAAAAGATGCCATTGCTGCAAATACCAGAGCATCCATAGAATACAACTCTGTACATTTACTATACATCTTCCCGAAATCAAAATGCAAAGAGGAATGAATAAAGATATAGCCATATCCTCCAAACACAGCTATCAAAGCTGCAAAAAGAGTTATGATGCTACTCAAATTACTATTATTGTTAATAGCATATTGCTCATGCAATTGGCTCTCTAATTCTTGTTGCATTTCTTTATCTGTACTATTATTCCTCATAAAAACAGCTTTTCGAATAATAATCGTTTAACCATCGTACTAACTTTAGAAAAGCCTTTACCACCCTTGCTTTTTACTATAACTCGGTTTGCCATTATCATCCTCACCTGGGATGTTGGTTGTGGTGAAAGTTCTCATTTCACTTGTATAGCTTGTCCCAATGACAGAGGTTGCATAGGCACGGATATAATAGGTGGTTTTCTTTGATAAGCCAGTCAGCTTCACAGACTTTGCAGCTTGATTAGCAGGGCTGGAAGATGTCACTTTAGAATCGTTAATGGTAGGATTCTTGTTGGAAGTGCTGTAACAGATACCACATTCTGTAATTGCTTCCTTAGAAGTAACTTCAAAAGTACAAGATGCCTCGGAGAACGTAACGCCAGAATAATTCAACTTGCTGACTTCAGGTAAGGGGCCTCCGTTCTGCGTTACAGCCAGAGTTTCAGTCTTATTGCCACAAGTAATCTTTACATTGGCTGTTCGCTTGTCTGCAGAATTATTCTGTGTCACCTTGACCGTTATATTCTCGTTGTTTGAACCTGATGACTTACTGACGGTACACCAATCCTGATCGGATGTGACTGTCCAAGATGAGTTTGACGTTATGGCAATAGTTTTTTCTTCTGCCTTATATTCAAACGTTAAAGTCATAGGCGAGACTGATAATTTAAGATCTGCTCCTCTCTGTGTAACCGATATTGTACGGGTAAAACCGCCACCTGTCACGGTAATGGTAGCTTCGCGGGCCGTAACAGTATTCTCCTGTGCGGAAAGGGTAAGTGTTGCATTGGCGTTACCCGACATAGGGTTGATAGTAAGCCATGAGGCAGAACAAGACACTTTCCAGTCGCAGTTGGCTGTGATGTTCACCGTCTGCTGCGAGGCAGCAGACTCGAAGGTGATGCTGGAGGTGCTGACAGCCAGACTGTTCTTGTTGATAACAGGGCCGTCATCATCACCGCCACCGCCACCGCCGCAGTTAACGAATGAGAACGAAAGAATAAAAGAGAGCAGGAATATGATATACTTTTTCATGACTTATACAGATTTAGAAGTAAACGATAGCACCGGCAGCGAGGCCAAAGCCTTCGGTGAATGACTTGAATTTACTATCGGCACTGAGGAACTTATAGTTGTCGTCCTTAGACAGTCCGAGGTCGTACTCGGGTGTGAGGTGCACCTTCAGATGACGGTTGAGGTCGAACTGCAGACGGGCAGAGAGGGTGAGCGAGGCAGTCTTAGAACTCTTATAGTCATCGTAGCTGGTAGATACGATGTCGGCCTTCTTGCCACGGTACATGTTGTAGGCAAAACCAACCTGCGGGATGACAGAGAAGAAATTGCTAAGATCAACCTGATAGCCATAGCGGATGTATGGACGGATAACGGAATAGGCATAGCCCTCACGCAAGTTACCACCGTTGTCATAGACAAAGAGGTCGTCTGTCTTGTTCACGCCGAACAGACAGCCTAACTCGATGTTGTGATGCTTGAGGTTGAAACCCACACCGAGTGATGGTCCCATGATGCTCATGGCACTGAAGGCGGCATTGACATAGACCACGCGTTCACGGCCTTTCCTGTACTCAGCCAGTGCTTCTGGGGTGATGACGATAACTGCATCATAAACGGTCTTGGCCTCGATGTCAACGGGGATACGGTAGTCGCGCAACACGCCGAATACGGTATGGCGGATGGTCACCATCTTGGTCTTCTGAGGAACATACAACTGGATCTCTCCTTTCTTGCGGATCATACGTACAACACCAAGGTTGGGCTCGAATTCGAAGTTGCTGTCCTGCACGGTGAAGCGGATGAGGGCGCACTCGTCGCCGTTGTTATCCTTGACGGCGGCACTGGCGGCCGTAAGGTCGAAGAGGTTCTCTTTGAACTTGGTTACCTGAAAGTCCTGTGCGTTGGCTGAGAGGACGAAGAGCAGCATCAGCTGCATGATGGCGAAGCGGATATAAGTTGTTTTCATTGTATATACTGTTTTAATGATTAATGATAAGTTTATGGTTTATAAAACGAAATCGCTGAGTGTAAAGACATCGTTGGGGTTGAGACGCTGGCCTTTATCCTTATCAATCCAGTCGGGCTGCCAGGTACGCACATGGATCTTCGGGGCATCCTCATTGGTGAAGTCCCAGATCATAAAGACAATACCCTCGTCGCTGTAGCGGTTGGTGTTCCACTCCTGATGGAGGGTAACGCCATAGACATTCGCTTTGGTGGGATGAGCCACCACCTTGATATCGTCGAAGTTCACCTTGATATACTTAGCTGCCTTGAAGGCATTGCCGAGGTTAGTAAGGTACTGCTGCTTAGTCTGTTTCTTGTAGAGCACCTTGTTGCCCTGCGGGAAGAGATCGCTCTTCTCGACCTTCACCACACGACCGGTGATGATAAGGGCATCATCGGAGAACACCTGCTGCAAGAAGGGCATGTCCTTCATGTTGTAGGCTGTGCGGAAATGCTCCACATAGTCGAGGATCTGCATGCGGCGACGGATGTCGGAGATCTCACTCTTGTTCTGCATCACCTTGGCATACATGTTCATGCCGATGGTGAAGAAGAAGCTCACAATGGTGCCTTTCTTGTCGAAGTTGATGACGGCCTCCTGATAGTCCTCGTCAATCTTCTCACCAGCCAATGGGGTAAGTACCAAGGGGATGTTACGCACCTGATAGCCATTGCTGGTGGTGAGGCAACGCTCCACAATGTCACTCTCCTCGCAGAAGAAATGAACGTTCATCCAAAGCATGTCGATCTGTTGCTGAGCCTCGGTGGTGATGACCGACGCATCATAACGGATGTCGCGGTTTTCACGCTGGGCAGCATTCAGTGCAGATAACAGAGATGAGACGTGTTTCTCCATCTGAGTTTTCAATTCTGCGGAAGCCACACCGTCGTTGATGCTGAATTTCACATCGCCGGCAGCGTTCGCTTTTACCACAAATGCCATCACTGTGAGTGACAGCAAAATGATTTTACTGATTGTTTTCATATTATATCGTTTTTTATTATTCGTCTAAGATAAACCAGAAAGCACCGCAGCCTTTATAGGCTCTCTCAGTGTCATCCTTCCCCGTCCGGAGATTCTTTCTGCTATCGGTACCTTTTCCAAGGATAGCCCGGATATTGGCATCGGTATCATATATAATAAGGTAGCACTCCTCAGGATTCTTCATCGTGGCATATTTGCCATAGCTCTTTATTTTTCCTTCAAAACGGAGGGGCTCAATGGTCTTTTCCAGATCGTAGAAAGAGGTGAGCTTGAGGAGCTTCTCCAGCGCATCATTCTTCGGTTTGGTCGGTACGACCTTTTTCGGTTCTTCCTTGATGACAGTTGCCGGGGTTACAGGATTGGCCTGAACGACAGGTTCTTCCTTTTTCTCTACTACGGGTTTGGTGATCGGCTCACTCTTATTGATCTCTATCGTAAGGGTCTTACCCTTCTGGGCCTTCAGGTTCTTGGTACTGACATAGACGAAGGCACGTATCATGTTATGGCGTGACAGGATGATGGTGTCGGCCACCTCGAAGATTTTCGAGGCCGTGACACTGGTAATCTTACTGTTCTTGGCTGCCGCCCAGTTCTTGATCTCTGTCTCCAGCAACTCATAGGCGAGTTGCAGGGCAGCCTGTTTGTCATTCATAGTGGCTTCGCCGTAGAGATACTCAGCGTCGCGTTTGATACGGTTAACCTCTTCCATGCTGGTCTGTGCCATCATCGTGACAGCAATGAACAACAGGGAGATAGTGGAAATGATTTTTTTCATTATTCGTATAGCTTTTTTTCTTTATTCTTGTTCTTTTGATACTTGGCAAATATATTCCTCACATTATGCATCGGAATGAACGTCTCCAACTGTGCTTCTATCAGTCCTTCCTTCTTTTCAATGACTGTCAGAGGAATGTTGACAAAGAGCACATGGTTGTAATTCTCTGCATTGTTGACAGCAATAACAGATGCCTTGATGGTATTATTGTTAATTGACTCAGCGCCATAGTACAACTCACAGCCATTGTTCTTACAGTAAGCGATCCATTTTTGTAGGGGCACTTCAAAGTATTTCTTCTTATAACCGTACATCGTCTGCCTGACTTTTAACCGACAGTTGTATTCTGCATCAGCACTGAGCATCATGTTTGCAGCCGACTCAAGAGGATGGGAAACATCGGTGAGCAGATGATAAGCGCCCCCCTGTTGCTGGTAATAGAGGGTGGACGTAAGTTGATCATTCAGGTAGGTTCCTCCCTTCTTAATGAAATAATTTTTCTGAACGGTAGGGGTGAGTATTTCTTGACTTACTTTCTGTCCCGTTCGGATCATAGCAGAAAGGATATCCATCTCTACATTGTTTTCCCCCTCAATCTTGTTCTCACCGCTGATAAGTTCATGCTCAGCAGGAAAAGACACAGTAAGAAATGGCTGGCCGTTTCGTGTCCATGTCGCTACATACCGATATAGTTCACTGTTATAGGTAAAGGCATCGTCCGGACGAAGTGTGGCAACAGTAGCACGGGAGCCTTTCTCGAACTTGAAACGATCCTCACGAAGCATACGCTCAGTGGGACGGTCAGCCTCAGGATAATCCATCTGGAGAAAATATCGCTCAAGGAAATTGAGGATGGGAGTGGCGGCAATCGCTTTCAATTCGTCGGTGAAGAGATGGTAGCCTAATGTCGTTATCTGATTGCCTGTAACTGTCACCTTTATCTGACGGCCGTTTATCGTCTGCATGTTTTGTCCTTCGTGCAGGGAATCTGTATTCAAATGTAGGACTGTAGCTAACTTCTGTAGTTTCTTAGAACGGAAGGTGGGCGCTGCATCCACAGTGGAAAGTGAAAGCAACATCAATAGAATGATCAGACAATAGGTCAATAGTAGATTTTTTTTCATCTTTACGTTTATCTCTGTTTAATATCAAAGGAGAAGATTTCTTGATTATCTCATTGAAACAGGACACACAGAGTGTGAGCCTCCTGACATTCCTCGTCAGTAGGTCGTGGAATACCCGTAAGTTAAAGAATGAAAATCAGCTCACACCTATATCGCATAGCGTGTTTCCGCTGCGGAAACACAACATATACAATAGGATCAGCTTTCATCTTTTGCCTAACTTACAGAAATTTTCCACGTTTCCTGACAGGCTTTAGAATAAGCTACCTCTGCATGCTGCGGGATTTCTCCCCCACAGCAAGTGCATTTTCATGCATTTGCAAATATACAACATTTCTTAGAAAAAACAATGCAATACAGTGAAAAAGTTTTGCCTTTTACCATTTTGCAAGCCTCTGGCGGGGACAGGCACCTTGGAGAGCCAGTCCCCGAGATTTTCCTTTTCGCAAATGTTGCCGCGGTGTGAGCTGAATTTGGGTTGCACAGCGCTATGTGCGAGTCACCACGCTATAACGCTGCAAAAATATAATAAATATTCTGAATAATTTGGTCCAAATTAGTCCTTTTTAGCGTTTATTGCAAATATGAAAAGATACCTGCGATTCCATTTGTTCTTTTGATCAGTACGCCAAATGAAAGTTTGCAAGATGCTATGCCCCATTCAATAAACCATATATTAACGACTCTTTCTTATAATTATCCAAATCGGATAATCTTTTTTGGATAATCCCCTGCCTGTCTTTTTAAGGTGCAAATAAGTCGTCCATGATGACTTCTGACTGGACTATACCACTATGAAGATTGTGAGCCACACCGTATGTCGTGATGAACGTATGCTGAATTGAACTCTTGTCATCCCTTTCAGTTTTGTAGCGCCAGCCAGATGGGGCGACCTGCTCATGCTTGCGACCAATAATAATGCTATATTCCATTGTGCGGCACCGTTTATGGGTGCAAATATATAGTTTTTTTATTGGAAAAGCAATAGATGCTATCTCCGTAACACTATTATTTAACATATTTAAGGATGAAGAATACCGTATAGTATCTCCGTAACCACTAAAAATTGTATATTTAAGGATAAAACATCACGCCTTGTGCTTTGGTCCAAATTGGTCCTTTTTAGCGTTTATAGCAAATATGAAAAGATACCTGCGATTCCATTTGTTCTTTTGATCAATACATCAAATGAAAGCTAGCATGAAACATTATTTTGGCAATAATATAGTAAGTATCTTTTTCATTTTAGAAATTCTTAACCAACCATAAGGCGAAGAACAGATCGTAAACCTTGTAGATACCCTTATCCTGAGTGAGCAACCCTTTGTCTATCAATGCGGGGATGGCGGACTTCACGGAATTGGGTGA
>JAEEZP010000005.1 GCA_016291915.1 Prevotella sp.
AGATAGGCAAACAGATGACACAACAAGCCCAGGCTGAGGTTCAACGAGGAATCAACAAACAAGTGCAGCAGATGAACCAACAAGTGAACCAACAGGTGAAAAACGCCACCAATATGATGCAGCAGAAAGGAGAGCAGGCTCAGCAAACAGGCGAACAGCCACAGCAACCACAGCAACCCATTCAACCTTCCCCACAGCCCGAACAACCGACAGGTCGCGTTCAGTCGGAAGAGAGCAAAGCCGCACAACTACGTCTGCGTGACATTCTGGCAGGGAGAAAAGGTCAGGTAGCCGGAACAGGCTCCACGGATGCCACATCATCTGCACCAAAGATTTCTATCACACCAGGCAACAGGAATTCTCTCAATGCCCAAATCCCATCAAAATATAAGCGTTTGCAGAAGGCAAAGAGATCTGGTGACACGCCAACAAAGGATAAATAATACGAGGATAATATAACCTATATGAAAAGAATACATGTAATTGCAATTCTGCTATTCACGATGCTTACCATCAGTGTAAACGCATCGGCGCAGAAGAAATTCCGGCAGCATCGTTATGTGCCGAAAACTGTATCGCTGAACGAGGTAATCAATTCCTTCAAACAATATGTGGAGGATATTCCTTATCTAAGTGAAGCTTCCATTCAGTCGAAGACCGAAGAGGTGGATGCGCATACCGACAAGTTGCGCAACTGGAAGGATCGTAAAGCCTATGCCGAAGAAAATGACTTGGCTGGTTTTATTTCTCGTGAACGAGAAGAACTGAACAAGTTAAAAGAAGGTGTTGCGCCAATGGTCGACCAGTTTATGAAACAGTACAATGGCGTGATCATCCCCGACTCCGCAGGTTGTCGCGACAGTTTGGAATTTGTATTAAACGATAAACTTGGAAGAGTAGAAACCAGTCTGAATGTTCTGGATCGTGAGGTGAATACAAAGGGCAAAAAAGAGGATAATGACTTACCATGGGGACTCATCGGTGGTCTCATCGCTGGTTTACTGGCCCTGATCTTGATTATCTGGGCTTTGGTAAGTGCTGGTAAGAAAAAGAAGAAATACACACCGGCTCCGGTAATCACTCCACAGACCGCTGCAAAGCCTGGTGAGGCTGGCATCGTTGTCCGTCGTAAGACAGCAACGATTCTAAAGAAACAGAGTCTGGAGGATGTGATAGACAATCCTCATTATATGAAGATTGATTTGGAAGACTGCTGCTATGAGTCGGCCGTCCGCCGTATGTATATCAAAGATACATGTATCATCGATATCTATAACATGTACCTGTCTGACCGGAAAGATCCAGAAAATGCCAAAGAGTATGGCTGTATGGTACTCGGCCGCTGGGTATTTGATGCGGAAAACAATGAATACTATGTATCGCTTGAGCATATCATTCTGCCTGGTGAAGATGCCGTCTTCGACGAGTATGAACTGAATTTCGGCGGTATCATCAAATTGAGAATATTGGAACAGCTACGAAAACTGCGTAGGGAGACAAACCTGCAGTATGACCTTACCTGCTGGGTACACTCTCATCCTGGACTGACGGTATTCTTCAGTAATGCTGACAGTAATGTTCAGGACCAGTTGAAGCATCCTCAGCATCCAAAGTTCCTCACCGCCCTTGTCATCGACACACTGACACCGACCATGGAAACCGGTATCTTTACCTACCATCGTGATATGACACTCAATACGAGAAACGATATGAAGAAGCTCTATTCGTTGGAAGAGTGGTATCAGTGGGCAATGAAGAGTATGGAATCGAAAGAAACAGAAACTCCGGAACCAAAGAGCCTCGATCATTCGTTATGCTTCAATACACTGGCAGATGCTAAAGAACATACTACTACTTGTTTCGGGATCAATGTAACAAAGGATATGGTCATCGATTTATGTATGGCTCTGAGCAATCAGGCTAACGGTATCGCAGGATATATCTATGGTCAAGCCAACAAGAAAGACCAGTTAACCGAGTACACTGCTGAACGTCTTTCAGACAAGGACAACGAGGCAAATGCGCAGTTAGTGGGTTGCTTTGTGGTAACACCACATTTCAGTATTCCATCCATACGTAAGATCCTGGCAGGTAAATTGGATGACATTAAGTTTGTACTTGTCTATGTTCCTGCCGAAGGAGTGCTCACTTCTATCCCCGTAATGTCGGATGACCTCTGTAGTTATGAGAGTTATTACGGCGTGCAGAAACTTGAGGATTTAAAATCATGGACTAAAAAAGGCAGATAAAAATGATGAAGAAAGTTTTAACTATATTCGCCTTGATGGCGTTCGCACTTACAATGAGTGCCCAGGAAGTATCAAAAATCCAGTTCTGCGACAAGAAGTATGAATATGGAGAAGGTAAGGATAGTGTTACCTTGTACCTCAAGGTGCTTGATGCGAATGGCAAGCCATGTAAAGACATCAATGTTGCCAATCTGGAAAAGCATCTGATCATCAACGAGGATGGTGTACCCATTCCTCAGGATCGTCGTAAAATTTTCTCCTTAAGTTCCGGACAACGTATCCCAAGTGATTTTACTATTTCTGTACTCGTAGACCTGAGTATACCTGAAGCAGGTAAGGGACAGATCTATGAAGCATTTGGAAAACTGGTGGAGAGCGCACCCGACAGTTGTGTGTTCTTGTCATTCTTCGGTGAGGATGTCAGTTCTAGTCAGTTAGTGACGAAAAAGAACCTACCTAGCTTCAAGGATAAGTTCATGGCACACTCCGACAAGAAATACTTCTATGGCGCACTATATTCGAAACTGGCAGAGTTCAGCGATGGAAAAGCCGAGTTGGAAGAGTCAGTACGCACAAAGGGCGGATACGTAAAGAATGCCAGCATTAACCGCCGTGCCCTCCAGGCAAAAGACAAGAACCTGCTGTTCATATTCACAGAAGGAAACATGCGTCCAGAGGATGAGCCTATTACTTTCGTGGAGGTAACCGACTATCAGTCTAACGCCACCCATCTGGTTCCGAAAGTATATGCCTTCTATTATACAGGTGTCGGGGTGGATGAGAATGTTGAACTGACATTGAAGGGTGTGTCTGCTCCCCGTAATGCAGAGGGACAGGTATTGACCGACCGACAGGGTGCTTACAGGCCATCTGCCGATCTGAGTAATGTGCTCAGTAATTTCCAAGAAGTGGTTAACGATGCGATGTACGACTTCGCATATACCTACAGGGCAACTGACGACAAGGCATATACCGGCCGTGTCAATTATGCAGCAGAATGGAAGGGTATGGAAGCCGGTAGTGGTGATTATTCCATCGGTTCTGCTGAAACGCCATGGCCCGTACGTGCAGAAAGCACCGGCGATGCCTTGACAAAGATTCTGGTTGCCCTCTTGGTAGCTATCCTTACCTTCATTATCTTCTTCTTGATCATGAAGGTGCTCATACCGTTTATCAAGTCAAAGCAGTTCGCACATAAATACTATAAACCCTATGTAGCCGAAGAAGGTGTCACACGTCGTATCTGTCACTATTGCCGTCAGGATATCCAGCCCGGGCAGAAAGTGGTAATGAAATGTAAGCATATCATGCATGTAGGCTGCTGGCAGCAGAATGGTTATAAATGTGTGGAATATGGTCAGAACTGTAAAGAGGGTATTCAGGATCATGTAGATGTCAAAGAGATGTTCAGTCCTGCATCCCTGCGTGACACTTATCAGACATTGGCAGGTGTTCTCGCCGGTCTGGTCAGCTGGATGATTTTCGAGTTTACCGGTCGTGGCATGTTCGGTGGGCTGGGCAGAGCCATTGCCAATACCTTCTATCTCAAGGATGATCAGACAAACATGGTGACAGACTGCGGAGCCAAAGTGTCAGCTCTCTTGACGGTTGGCCTGCTTCTCGGTTTCTTCCTGTCGTTGGTATTCCGTTACAATGATGAGTATCGCAAAAAGGACGCTAAGGTATACATGAAGATTGTAGGACTCTCGCTCTTGTCTGGAGTCATCGGTTTTCTGGCTATGCTTGTAGGAGGAATCATCTTCTGTTTGCTTCTGTCAGCCGTGGGAACGACATACATCCCGTGGTATTGCTCACTGCCTGCCTATATTATCTTCTCAATATGCATGACCTTGAGTCTTACCATCAAGTCATCAATACCTACAAAGAGTGCCCTCATCGGTGGTGGTATCTCCGCCATCATCGGTTTTATCGTGCTCTACTTCGGTGGCGCCATCAGTTCAAGTATGGGCTGGCTGAACATGCTGCTCGACTTCGTTATCTATGGCGGTGGTCTCGGAGCTTCACTGGTAACTGTACGTATGTTGGCAGAGCGTTACTTCCTCGTCATCAAGAATGGTATGAAGGCCGGACAGCGCATTCCTATCCACAAGTGGATGAACGCAACTGGTGGCGGCAACAAGGTTACTATCGGAAAGACCAATGAATGTGAGATCCAGATGAACTGGGAGAAAGCAAATAAGGTGGCGGACAAGCATGTACAGCTGTATATCGATACCACACGTTCGCTGCCAATGTTGACACCATTAGCTGACGGCGTGGTCTTTAATGTCCGCACGAATCTGCCTGCCAACAAACCAGTCATTCTGAATAATGCGGATACCTTTATGGTTGGCGATACCACTTTTGAATACATAGAGTCGTAACGAGATATGGAAAAAGAAAAATATGAATGGGGAGAGGGTGTCTATACGCTACTCTCTTGGTTCAAGAAAGACAAGGTGAAGAATGCCCGTGTGCTCGTTGCAGGGTGTGGGGCATTAGGTAATGAGGTGGTTAAAAACCTGGCCTTGTTCGGTATTGGTCATATCTATGTTGTCGACTTCGACAGGATTGAACTTTCTAATCTCACACGATCGGTGCTCTTCCGTGAAGAAGATGCCTATAACCATTCCTATAAGGCAGAGATCGTGGCAAAACGCGCACGAGAGATCAATCCACAGATAGAGGTCACACCTATCGTTGGTAATCTGTTCTCGGAAGTTGGATTTGGCATCTACCGCTCGGTGGACGTAATCATAGGATGTCTCGACAGTCGTATCGCCCGTTATCAACTGAACCGTTTAGCGATGCGCGCTGGAAAGAACTGGATCGACGGGAGTATTGAGAATATGACCGGTGCCGTGAAGGTTTATGCTCCAGGTATCAGCTGTTATGAATGCAGTCTTTCCAGAGATGAATTCAATCACATCATGCTTCGTACAGGCTGCGCCGATGTAGTACGTTCTCAGACTTCCCAGGGGCGCGTAGCGACGACGCCTATCAGCGCCTCTATTGTAGGTGCCCTTCAGGTGCAGGAAGCCATGAAAATCATCCACATGGACACTACGGCAGAGGAAGAGAACAGTGAGGTGACAACGTTCACTCCGTTCAAGACCCTGCAAGGCAAGATGCTCCGCTACGAGGGTATGACAAACACCATGAATATCTACAAGATCTCTTCATGGAAGAAAATCTGTCCTGCTCACGAGCAATGGAATAACGTCATACCATGTGCAGAACTTTCTGCTACTCAGTTTGTAGAGGATGTGCTCACCAAACTGAAATCGATCCTGAAAGCAGAGAATGTAGAGATCAACATGTGTAACAATAAGTTTATCGACATCGTCGCGACAGACTATCCACAGAAGGAATTCGAGGTGATGCTGCCTGAATCACAACTTGAGGGATTTATCAAGAAGAACAAGGAACTGCGCCAACTTAGTTATCGCACGCTCATTCATAAACATTTCTTTGAGAATATCGACGACCGGTTCCCCTATCAGCAGCTTACGCTCAAGCAGATAGGCATACCATTGTACGATGTCCTCAAAGTATCAACAGAGAATGGGGTGTTCTATGTGGAACTCTCCGCCGATGCTTATTAATGTTGAAAGAAGATGCCATATATACTACCACCGGACATCAACGCTGAGATATTACTGAATTACTTCCCGAAAGGAAAATTCAAAATCTCGCTGCAAGGATTGCACAAACGCAATACTTACGGAGATGTTATTGAATTGGAAGAGATGTACGACAGTGATGCACTCCATGCCACACTGGGTAGGATGAGTATTTACAACTCTCTACCGGAATACATGTTCCACCCTATCGACCGCTTCGACAACCTACCTGTTAATAATGAGGCAGAAGCATTCCATAATGAGGTGGACAAGCAAGAACAGGAGAAAACAGATGCTTTTCGTTTCTTCTCCCCCATCGATGTGCTGCTCTTCCGCCTAAGGGCAAACATCAGGGCGAAGGCAGAGGAATATACCCAAAGTAACGTGGTAATGCAGCAGATCCTGGGAGACGAAATGACTGATGAACAAAAGAAAAACCGATTCATTCGTCAGTTGATACCTTTGTTGCCTCAATGTAAGAACCTCCGGGGAAACCGCACACTATTGACATTCTTGCTAAGGAAAATCTTTCTGAAAGAGAACTTGCACATAGAAGTAGTACAGGAAGATCGGGAGATGGTTGATGAACGACCTCGCTATGACGACAAACTCAACACAGTCATCGGCAATTGTTATGTAGATAACAGTTACCATGAGCATGTTGCCGTATATAGGATTGCCTACTGGTCGGACGAGGAGTGTAATGAACACTTCCTGCAGTTCATTGATGAGATTGAGGAACTGCGGTTGTTCATACGAGATTATTTCCTAGGTGTTGAGGAGGAGATCTCCTTCCTTGTCACACAGGATTATCCGCCTGTCAGACTGAACGATGAGAAGATCTTTAACTATTTGAATTATAATACAAATCTATAATAACATACTTATGCCTAAAAGAATCAGTTGGAAAAAAGGCATGCGTCTCACCGATGAGGTGCTGCTTGCTGCCGACCAATACATGGAGGAATCAATCAGTCATGGTATTGCCGTGGCTGCTGGAGGCCGCTTCGGTCTGTTTACCCCCACCCATCCTTTTAAACTATCACTGAGCATCTCAAGAGGATTTGTCGAGGTGGAGTCGCTTTCATGTATGGCTATTACCCGTGCGGGAGATATTATTGACGTCAAGTATAACACCCAATACTCCAATTCGTTTGACACACGTGTAGAGATACCCAACGTAGACGATACGAGAGAACTGTTCCTGGTTATCAGCGTAGAGCCGGAAGATTGGAAAGAAGGTAACAACGGATATATGGAACCCAGTTATACGTTCTCACTCATCGGACCAAATCAAGCCATCAGTGACCACGCTGTACCTATCGGACGAATTGTTTACGATGAAGGATGGAGAGAGGATAATGTCAACTTTGTTCCTCCTTGCCTTTATTTGTCGGCCCACAATAAGTTCATGGAACTGCACAGTCAGTTTATCTCTTTGTTGCAGACTATCGACAGTAAGACACGTAACCAGATAGAGACCGGAGCTCACGATGCCATCAGCATATACTGGCCAGTAGTACAACAGATACTTATCATGGCTAACACCGAACAAGAAACCATGACACCACAGCAACTGTTGTCGGCTGTTCAACGTGTAGTGGGAACCTTTACTTGTGCTTGTGATCTCGACAATGTGCTTACGTTGGAGGATGCTGAGGTCTTCCGTAACTACACAAGAGTACCTTTCAACTATCGGATTGCCTATATTCGCATCAAGCAGGGGTTGGGAATGTGTTACGCTATCACTGAGAAGATTGACAAGTTCAGCTTACTTAAAAAAGAAGAACCCGCTCCTCCTCCACCCCCACAGCCGAAGCCGGAGCCAAAGCCCGATCCACGTCGTTTCTGGGAAGGTAAACAGATATGAGATTTGTCAGTACACCCATACAGTTTATTGATTCGGGCACAAAACTGCTGCGTAACATTGAGGACCGCATACAGATGCTCGACAATCTGGTAGAACTCATTGTGTTCACCCCACGTGGAGACTTTGAGGCAGACTTGGATTTTGGCTTCGAGTATTGGAATCATGAGTTCTCCAATGTTCACTATCGTGAGTTCAACGCCAGTCAAGGTACTAAATCATCCAGTCTTTACAATGAAATAACCAAGAAGGAATGTGAAGACAGTATCAAGCAGAGTCTGGCGGCCTATGAACCGATGTTGAAGAATGTTACGGTAAGTATCGAACTTGATGCCGCATCTCAGCGACAACGTCGTAAACGGCGTGTCGCATCAAAATACGCAGTAAACGTAATTGTTGAAGGTGGTATCGACGATGGATTAGGTGTTCTTCGACCCTACCGAAAAGTCGTGGTATTCCTCGTGGAGCCTACGGTTAAACGACAAATATAATCAACCATGGATGTAGATTTAGAGAAAAGAATCAATGAAGCCATAGCAACCATGCAACAGATCCTGCCGGAAGCTGTTGACATCTATCAACTTGATCCGATGGCAAAGATCATGCTGGTGGCATTGGTCAGTGAGACTTCCAAAATACAGGATTACGCAGATGGAATGTTCCAGCAAATCGTAGAACGTTTCTGCACGGACTTTATCCCACGCAAAGAGGTAAACGCCATGCCGGCAATCAGTCTGATACAACCGACACTCACCGCCGACAATAATAATTTATTCTTCATCGAGTCGGGGGCTTCATTCAGCTATAAATCTCCTGTAAAGGATGTACAACTAAAGTATATCCCGATTTTCAATACTGCCATACTGCCCTACAGCGAGTTGTATCTGGTGAACCACAGATGTCTGCGATATCCCGGAGGAAACGTAAAGGTTGATCTAGATAAGGCTAACAGCCTATGGATAGGTATCTGCACACCAGTTGGAGTGAACTGCCTTCAAGGACTCTCACTTATGCTGCGAGGCACACAAGGTATTGTTCCAGAACATGTCTATGTCGGACCAGAGAGTGTGGAAATCAACTTCGCCTCTATGTCGGAAATGGAAAAGATTGAGATGGCTGACCCCTTTGATGCACAACAGGTATCGGGTAACTACTTCTCATTCATAGAGAGCTGGAAAGAGAACCTGCTCAGCATGACCGACACCACCCTGTTGTATCTCACCGATGCTACCAAAGACCGTGACATGTTCAAGCACCGTGCATACCCCCGAGTATTCCAAAAATCACTTGAGAACGAGACGCTCGACATCTTTAAACAGAATACGATATGGCTCAGGATGGACTTTCCCGAAGGATATGTGGTTCCCGACGACTGCTCCGTCACTTTGGGAGTGGTGCCTGTCACAAACATCGAAGTGAATAATATCATGCTCACACAGGCACAACCTATAGCTAAACTCCAAGGTGACGAAAACTCCTTCTTTCTCGATATCCTTGAGACAAGCACGGAGTCTAACCGTCAGGGATTCTCGATGAACAAAGATGATATCCTTGTGAGAGACTTCGATGCCAAGTGCTACAATAACGCCGATCTTTATCGAGATGTGAGGAATCTCTACAACCGTTTTATCGACGACTACTATGCCTTCATCGAATACAACGGTATCAGGGATGGTGAGGTTCTCAAGAAACTGCGGGAAACCATTAACAAGTTGGGTAAGAGTGTGGGTCTGCAGAACCAACAGTTCAAGTTCGACAGCGGTACTTACGTAATGAAGAATATGGATAGCTCTTCAGCCATCATGAATACGAGCGTACGCTTCATCACCACCAAGGGAGCTGCAGGAAATGCACCGCGCGTGGGAGAGACAATGGACTGTAAGGATCTCCCCGGCGTAGAACAAAAAGCTACTGTAGTGGCATCAGGTATGGGCGGCACAGACAAGGCTTCTGCTGATGAGCGCTATGAACTGTTGAGATACTACTCGCTGACGAACGACCGTCTGTACACCCGTATGGACATCGATGCTTTCCTCAGAAAAGAGATCATCTCAGAGTTTGGACTCGAGGAGTTCAATCGCATCTTTATTAACATCTCCGTTGAAGGTGTCGGAGGTGAACACGGTCTTCAGCGTGGACTCTATATCGACCTCTCGTTCAAAGATCGCACCAACTATGAGCATGCTGTAAATATATCATTTGACACACTGATGCAGCAGCGCATCACCAACAAGTCATGTATCGCCATGCCCATCATTGTAACGCTTAAGAACTTAGATGACTGATATGGAATATAATCACGAGAACCCTATCTATCCTCGGTTAGCTTTCTACGATAGTAGAATGATTCAGGATGTTCAGCAAAAGCTGAACGCCATCAGTATGTATCTCCACCGTCGCTGGACAATCATCCCCGAAACCGGTGAGATGGATGATGATACAAAAGAAGCCATCAGGAATTTTCAACAATGGCAGTATCTCTCTCCTACCGGTGAGATTGACAGCGATACGCAGATGAGGGTCGATGATATATACCGTTGGAGTCAACGGGCTTCTCAAACTATGATTCGAGAATCTCAAGACTATATGGAGATCAGTAGGCCGATGCTAACACCGGAAACACTCAGCAAACGTACACTCCTTATAATCCTTGTACTCTTCGCTGTCACCACACTAAGGGCACAGTCATCATCCGATATCCTCAGCTATATCAGTAAGTACAAGGATATTGCCCTCGACCAGGAGAAACAGTTTGGCATACCGGCAACCATCACACTGGCACAAGGTATCCTTGAATCGGGTGCAGGGCGTAGCGGACTGACTAAGAATGCGAACAACCACTTTGGCATCAAGGCATTCGGCGGATGGACAGGACCTATCTATCAGGCATGGGATGACGAACCTAATAAAAGTCGTTTCCGTGTGTACAGCAGTGCAGCAGAGTCATTCCGCGACCACTCTCTCTTCCTGAAGAACAATAGCCGCTACCGCAGTCTGTTCTCCAAGAGTGTCTATGACTACCGTGGATGGGCTATCGGACTGCAGAAAGCAGGCTATGCCACAGCCACTACCTATGCCATCGCCCTCATCGGTTTCATCGATTCCTACCGATTATACGAGCTAAACGGTGGTGTGAAGTTGCGTGCCGGTAAGACCGTGGTGATTACCCGTCAGGCCACAGCCACCCAGAAGGCGAAGTTCGATGCTTCCTGTCAGGCGGCCGATGACGAGTTGTCGGAAGAGGAAGAGACCGTTGCCAATGCTGTGAAACGTTATGTGGTGGATATCAACGATGTACGGTGTACCATTCTTTACCCAGGTATGACACTGTCAAGCATCGCCATGAAATACGATATTCCTAAAGAAAAACTGCTCGAATATAATGAGGTAGGCAGTGAGAAAGATATCCATGAGGGAGACATCGTCTTCATAGCTAAGAAAAAGAACAAATATACGGGTGCACAAGACTATTACCGAGTGAAAAAAGGTGATACGCTCTATGGCATCTCGCAGGAATTCGGTATAAAATATGCTAATTTAGCTAAAATGAATAATAAAGATATCTTTTCTCAGTTAAAAGAAGGGGAAAAGATCCAACTAAAATAATCTGAGTAATGATCGATTTAGGACACATCGCCCAAAAAGGCGAACTTTTCGATGGGCGTTACAAACTGTTGCGGCCATTGAGCACAGAGGGAGGATCGGCAGACGTATGGCTGGCATTAGACGCCAATACAGTAAACGACCGTAAACGACTCTTTCAACCGGAGCCACTGACCGACGAGGTGGTGGAGGAGCTACAGGGATTACGTGTAGCCATCAAGATCTACCGTCCGAAAAACGCGTTGGATATAGAGGGAGAACAGCAGTTCCGTGATGAGTTTAAGATTGTCTTCAACTGTCATCATGCAAACCTTATCCACCCCACCTATTTCTCCATATACCATGATACGCCCTATCTGGTGCTGCCCTACTGCGAACAAGGATCAGCAGCTAACCTCATAGGCCATATGAAGGACCCCAAAGAACTGTGGAAATTCATCAGTGACGTAGCATCCGGACTGAGCTATCTGCACGACAGCAAGCCACCCATCATTCATCAGGATGTAAAACCCGCTAACGTACTCATCGACGATAATAATAACTATGCCATCACCGACTTTGGTATCTCTGCCAATTTCGGGCGCAATAAACATCTTTATTATTACGATGATGAGAACAGCGGCACATTGGCCTATATGGCTCCCGAACGTTTCCACGAAGGCGTAGAGCCCATGCCGCAAAGTGATATCTGGGGATTCGGTGCTGCCCTCTGCGAGATTCTTACTGGTAATGTACCCTTCGGAGAAACCGGAGGTCATGAACAGAAGGGCCCTGAGGTACCACTGCCGAAGATACCCGGAGTATCGCCAGATATCCAGCGACTCATTCATGCTTGTCTCGACTATGACCCGGCTAAACGTCCTACCGCACGTCAGATTATGGATGCCGCGCGTTTCCGTCAGTATCCGGTGAAATCGAGGAAATGGCTCTATACCCTACTCGGAATACTCGGTGTTGCCATCATCGGGTGCGCACTTTTCTTCCTCACGAAGAACCAGAATGTACCGGAACCGGGTCGCCCAGCCGAAGAAGTGTACCAAGAGGCACTTGCACGCATGAACAGCGATAATGTAGATACCCTGAAAGCCGGTATGGAACAGATGGACAGTCTTTCGCGTGTTAACTATATCCCAGCTATCTACGAGATGGCCTTCACCTATGGATGGTACTCCGATGAGATGTCTGTGAAACGTAAGAAGATGCTTGGCATTGAAATGGATGAGAATTTCCTGCCAAAGCGTGATCACTATAGCAACCG
>JAEEZP010000240.1 GCA_016291915.1 Prevotella sp.
AAGAAATGTGAGACCCTTCTGCTTCAATCTGCTCAACAAGGTTATGCACCAGCAATGGGAAAACTTGCGTATTGTTTCCTGGATCTTGACGGAGGCAAAGGCTTAGGTGGTCCAAAACAAGCGTACGAGTGGGCATTGAAGGGTGCTGAGAAGAATGATACTTGGGCGCAGTGGATACTCGCACAATGTTATCTTATGGGGTATGGTGGTTGCAAAAAAGATACTGGACTGGCAGTGAAGTATTTGACTAAAGCTTCTGATGGTGGTCTCTCACAGGCTCAGGTGCTTTTGGCTGCATTATATGAGACAGGACGTTATGTGGAGCAAAATACGAACAAGGCCATTGATTTGTATGAAAAAGCTGCTCGACTAGGTCATGTAAACGCATTAAAACGTCTGGGCAGTATTTATGCGGAACAAGGCGATTATGAGAAATCATATCAGTCTTTCTTAAAAGTGGCAAATCTTAAAGAACCGTATTCCATTTTCAGACTTGGTCTATTAGATGCTCTTTACAGGAAAGTTAGTGGTACGGAGAACTCGGTTTCCATGATTAAAAAAGGATTAAGACTGTTGCATAAAGCAGATAGTATGGGTAATGAGCATGCTCCTTATTATATAGGATTCCTTTATCATAACGGATTAGCTACTGACAATGGGGTTACAGTCGTTGGAATTAATACAGATAGAGCTATTGAGTATTATAAAAGGTCGGCAGAAAGAGGATTCCCTTTTGCTACCGACAATCTGGCACATCTGTATTATGAAGGAAAAATAGTCCCTAAGAATGGAGAATTGGCATTTAAATATGCCAGGGAAGCTGCAGAGAATACCAGATATGGAGCTGTTACTAATGCTATGCGTCTATTAGCTGCTTGCTATAGGTATGGAATCGGAACCAAAACGGATTCAACAAAAGAAAAGTATTGGATGGAGCAGGCTGCAAAAAACAAAGATGTGACAGCCATGGAGGTTATGGGTGAAAAGATACAGTAGATTGTGAAAAGCGTATGAAGTAAAAGGAAGTATTGCCCGTTGGCACTATATTGGATAATGGTGTAAATATCGCTGTTTAGCAGTCAGCAGTATTTTTCCTTATACAAAGATTTTTTTAAAAAGGTTGTAAGGTTGTCAAAACCCTCTGTGGCAGTGGCTTTGCAACCTGCCGGTGGTTGTCAAAGGTTGTCAAGAGGTTGACATGATTTGCTCAATTTTCTCGAGAATTCAGAAGCTTTAGTCACTAAAAGCCCGTCCAATGGTGGCCTTTTCTGTTCAATTCTCTAGAGAATTCAAAAGAAGTAATGTATGAATCACCTCAAATATTACTCTCCTTTTTACGAATCTATCGAAAAAAGACGGACCAGAAAAGGCCCGTTTTCCAATGATGTATAACAAGATTCCCGTTCCTTCTTGCACTTTTGTCAACGGGAAATACTTGGTTTCGTATAGATAGTAAGCAGTCCGCTCTTCACTAACTGCTCATGACTGATGCGATAGCTGTTGAATGCCTTACTACCTAATTCTATCCTCTTGATATATTGTTCATCAGACGAAGACTTCTGTTTCTCGATGACAATATCATGGGGATAGAATTTTCTGTCGGTATGGATAGTGATCTTGTCGAATGCCGGGGTAGTGATGGTGTAATATGGAGAACCGGGACAATCGGGGTAGATACCCATCATAGAGAAGATAGCCCATGTTGACATCGTTCCGGTATCGTCATTGCCGGGAATACCGTCGGGAGCATCTTTGAAATATTTGTTCAGGAGCTCAGCTATAAGACGCTGCGTGCGCCACTCTTCCCCTTTGAAATAACTGAAGAGATAAGGATAGGCGATATCGGGCTCGTTGGCAGGATCGTACCAACCCTTATCAAACACTGACTGTAGCTTATTAACAAAGGCTTTCTTTCCACCCATCAGCTTGGCTAACCCCATCACATCATGTGGGATGTAGAAGGTGTAGTTCCACGCAGAGCCTTCATGGAAACCGGGAGCATTGGAGAAATTCTCTCCTGCTTTCGGATCAAAAGGACTATAGAAAGAACCGTCTTTGTTGATAGGGCGCAAGGTGCCACTCTCCTTGGAATAGTAATGTTTATACTGTAGCGAACGGTTCAGATATTTCTTGGCTTCATCGGCATGCCCCAAGTCTTTTGCTAACAAAGATAAGGCATAGTCGGCAATATAATATTCCAAGGCATGTGAGACGGAGTTGTCGCCCGACAGATCAGCGGCATAATATCCGAGGGGAACATAGCCCTTCTCTAAATAAGGTGTGTTGTCAGGACGTAGCTTATTCTCTGCATCGGGTAGGTTGGCTGACTTCTGGAATGCCTCGTATGCCGTCTGAATATCAAAATCGCGCAACCCCTTAAGCCAGGTATCTGTGATGACAGGGATGGCTGGATCCCCTTCCATGGTAAAGGTTTCCCTCCCATACAACTCCCATTTCGGCATCCACCCCCATTCCTTGTACATATCAACCATCGAACGTACCATATCCAACTGTTGTTGCGGAGATAAAAGGGTTATCAACTGGTGTACATTGCGGTAGGTGTCCCACAAAGAGAAAACCGTATAACGATGTTTGTCAGTATGCCCGTTTTTCTCACTTTCCATCATAGGATAATCCCCGTTGACATCGTTGACAATGTTCGGATGCAGATGTGCATGGTATAGGGCCGTGTAGAAGACTCGCTTTTGTGCCTCAGTACCACCCTCTACGGTGATAGCAGAGAGACAGTTATTCCATGACTGTCGGGCCGATTGACGCACCTTGTCAAACTGAAAACCTTGTTGTTCGCGTTCCAGATTCTCACGTGCATTGGCAACAGAGACAAAGGAGACACCCACCTGCACCTCTATCTGTTCGCCTTCCGCACATTGATAATTGAAGAAATATCCGATATCATTGCCGGCAATTTCCTTACCATAACGGGGATATAGCTTATACTTGCCATTATCAAGATCCCATTCTCCCTTCACCCCTTGCATCGGTGGCTGCAGTTTCCAGAAACCTGAAGATAGTGGCTTCTTCGAAACACGTACGACGAAATACATGGGGAAGACAGCCTGGGGATTGTAGCAGAAAGTACCTAACAGTCGCATACCTTCGATCTCTGTATCACTCACCTTTCGGATGCTGGCACCTGTCTCATTCGTCAAACCTTGTCCGAGATTGATCAGCAGATGACCTTCTCCCTTCGGGAAAGTATATCGCTCGATAGAAGAGCGTAACGTACTACTCACCTCACATCGTATATTATATTTGTTTAACCGATTACTGAAATAACCGGGAGAAGCAACCTCGTTGCTGTATTCTGATCCGTAATGGTGATAATCGACATCCAAATCACCGGTGGTTGGCATGATCAGCAGTGTTCCTAATTCCGGACACCCTACACCACTCATGGTGACATGGGCGAAGCCGGTGAAGTACTTGTTGTTATATTCGTATGGAGCAGACCACCAGCGAGCGTCTTTGTCGAATACATTCAGGTCGGACCCCATCACATTGAAGGGAACGACAGACATCAGTCCGCGCGGGCATACAGCACCGGGATTGCAGACACTGAAGTTAGTCGTTCCGATAAAGGGATTGACATAATCAACAGGTTGCTGTGCCTGTAACGGAAGGACGGACATAACAAATAAAGTCGTAAAAGACAAGACTATCGTAAGGATGGCTTTTCTCATGGTCAGAACATTTTATTATTTGATGTCAAAAGTACGAAAAAAAGTTGGTTAATCCAAGAAAAACCAGTACTTTTGTATATCATTGTCAAACCTGTTAACCTAAGAAGAATGAAAGATTTCAAATATATCCTCACCCTGTTACTGATTGTGGCAGTTGTTATGCAAACAGCGGCAAAGAAGACAGTTTATCCCTATCAGAATGCCCAACTGCCAGTTCAAGAGCGTGTAAATGATCTGTTGTCACGGATGACTGTTGAGGAGAAGATCGGACAGTTGATGAGTCCTTTCGGTTGGGAGACGTATGTGATTAACGGTGATAAGGTAATGCCTTCAGAGCATTTCAAACAATTGGTGAGGGAGCAGCATATCGGCATGTTGTGGGGAACCTACCGGGCAGATCCCTGGACAAAGAAGACGTTGGAAAACGGATTAAATCCAGAACTGGCTGCCAAGTGTGGTAATGCCTTGCAGAAATTTGTCATGGAGAATACTCGTCTGGGAATTCCAGTCTTCTTGGCAGAGGAAGCACCACATGGCCACATGGCCATCGGTACAACGGTTTTTCCAACGGGTTATGGACTGGCTGCCACATGGGATACATCCTTGATGGAAGAAATCGGGAAGGTGATAGGAAAAGAAGTACGCTCACAAGGCGGACATATCAGTTATGGTCCGGTTCTGGATCTGTCACGAGATCCTCGTTGGTCACGTGTAGAGGAGACGTTCGGTGAGGATCCTGTATTGACAGGTGCGTTAGGTGCTGCTGAGGTGAGAGGATTAGGTGGCGGCAGACTCTCTGAGCCTTATGCTACTGTAGCTACCCTCAAGCATTTCTTGGCGTACGCCATTCCTGAGGGCGGACAAAATGGAAACTTTGCGCAGATTGGTCCACGTGAATTGAGAGAACAGTTCCTTCCACCGTTCCGTAAGGCGGTGGAAGCAGGGGCTCTTTCGGTGATGAGTTCGTATAACTCTATCGATGGTATTCCTTGCACAGCCAACAGTTATCTGTTTAGGGATATCCTTCAGAAAGAATGGAATTTCAAGGGATTCACTGTTTCTGATCTTCTGAGTATTAATGGCTTATGCGGAACACATCATATTGTTCCTACGGATGTGGATGCTGCCGTTGCAGCGCTCAAGGCTGGTATCAATGTGGATCTCGATGGCAGCGCCTTCCGTTATCTCAAGGAGGAGATAGAACAAGGAAAGGTTTCCGTTTCACTCCTTGATGAGGCTGTCGGTAAGGTGTTGAAGTTGAAGTTTGAGATGGGCTTGTTTGAACATCCTTATGTGGATGTAAAGAAAGCAAAGGAGAATGTGCGTACACCGGAGCATGTCGGTTTAGCTTTACGTGCAGCACAGGAGTCGGTTACGCTTTTGGAAAACGAACATCAGATATTACCGTTGAAGAAGAACCAGAAAATTGCCCTGATAGGACCGAATGCCGACAATATATATAATATGTTAGGCGACTATACTGCCCCGCAGCCTGAGGAAGTGATCAAGACGGTCTTTGATGGTATCAAGACAAAGGTAGATCCCTCACAACTTGTTTATGTGAAAGGGTGTGCAATACGAGATACCGCGAACAGTAATATCCAAGAGGCGATATCTGCTGCTAGGCAGTCAGATGTTGTTGTTGCCGTGGTGGGTGGTTCCAGTGCTCGTGATTTCAAAACCAATTATAAAGACACGGGTGCTGCAGAGACTGAAGGTGGTAATACTGTGAGTGATATGGAATGCGGTGAGGGATTCGACAGGGCATCATTAACCCTTTTAGGCAAGCAGGAGGAATTATTGAAAGCCTTGAAAGCTACGGGCAAACCATTGGTCGTGGTGTATATCGAGGGGCGTCCGCTTGACAAGGTATGGGCTTCTGAGCAGGCTGAAGCATTGTTAACGGCATATTATCCGGGTATGGAGGGTGGACAGGCTATTGCTGATGTGCTCTATGGCGATTATAACCCCGCTGGTCGTCTGCCCGTGAGTGTACCTCGTTCGGTTGGGCAGTTACCTGTTTATTACAATAAGAAGGCACCAACCAATCATCCTTACGTGGAGATGAGTGATCAGCCATTGTATGCTTTTGGCTACGGACTGAGCTATACCTTATTTAATTATAGTGATTTGCGCATCGTCTCCAAGGGAAACTGCCAGTATGATGTGACATTTACACTTACCAATACGGGCAACTATGCCGGTGATGAGGTGGTCCAGTTGTATCTGCATCAAAGGGTTACGCCAGTGGTAGAGCCGCTCAAGCAGCTGAAGGCATTCAAGCGTGTTTATCTGCAGCCAGGAGAATCCAAGCATATAACACTTACACTGACAAAAGAAGATCTGGAGATTGTCGATGCTTCCTTACAGTGTAAGGTCTTCCCAGGGACTTTCGATGTTATGGTAGGTGCTGCTTCCAACGATATTCGACTGAATGGGTCGTTTACGGTGGAATAAGGGTTTCCCATACCGTTAACAACGGTTAGGCGTTCATTAATCATTTTCCATCTATCACCCGATCAATTTCAACAGTTGTCTTTCCGTTGCCTGTGGAAGGATGGTCTTAAGATGATCATAGATGAGATTAAAGGATTCCTTTGGCGTATGCTCAGTGCGACAGACTTCAACGCTATATAACTCCTCAGGTGTAGTGAGTAACGACCATCCCCAGCCATATTCCCGACCGTGTTTGTCGGTAGGATAGATAAAGTCTTCAGTAACAATGAAACAACCAGCCTGCAATCGAGTGACAAAACTGTCGAAACGACTGCGCATCTTCGGACCCGTGAAACCGCAGGCGGCACGTAACTCGCGGGTGATCAGGCTTCCGTTATCGCGAAGGATGCTGATGATCGCTTCTTCTATCGACCCCTCTGCAGGCATAGGGTGCTTGCTCCTGCGATAGTTATAGAAATCTGCCCACCACTTTCTGCTGACAAACCCTGCCTTTCCTGCAAAGAACTTACCATACATACAGTTACCTTCCGTAACAATCTGCCCTTTCCATTTCCATAAAGGCCAGTCCCATCCTCCATCGGGGAAAACGACATAGCGACAGTCGTCATCCACGATATCTTCTGCGGAGAAACTGGGGATGCCACTGTCTAACAAGGGTAGGAATCCAATCTGCTGGATATATTCAATCAGTTGTGCACAACTGTGAATCTTCTCTCTATTCATAGTGTCGTATTCTCACTTCGATGCCGTCATTAGCCAATTGTTCTGGAATACCCTTCAGGTTGGTATTGCCATAGTGATAGGGGAAGAGCACCTTAGGTTTCACCATCTTTGCTGCCTTAATGAGCTGGTCGGGTGTCATCGTATATGGCTGGTTGCAAGGCAGGAAGGCGATATCGATATCCTTGATGTCGTTCATCTCAGTGATATCCTCGGTGTCTCCGGCAATATAGATACGTAGTCCGTCAACTGTCAGGATATAACCGTTATCACGTCCTTTAGGGTGGAACATCTTATGTTCCGGTGTGTTGTTGTAGGCTGGTACTGCCTCTAAGGTGATATCGTCGGCAATCTGTTTCTTATCACCGTTTTTCATCACCTTTCCGTAACCTGCCATCTCTGCACAGCGGGGGTTGGTGATAAAGGTCGTTTGGTTGCCAGTCAGTAGTTTGATGGCTTCTTTGTCGAAATGATCACCGTGCTCATGAGTCACAAGGATATAGTCGGCTTTTGGCATAGCGGCATAGTCGATAGTACGGTTACCTAATTTCCTTACGGGGTCTATCTCAAACTCTTTTCCATCGTACACCATACGTATGCTTGCATGAACAAGTGCGTAGAAACGCACATCCTTACCGCTTTTCGTGGTGAATCGGTCTATCTCATACGTATCTGTCGTCACAGGTTTCTGTGCATCTTTCCAAGCCATAATGCCTCCTTTGAGGTTCACAACCTGGTAGCCGCGTTCACCCAACATCCCAGCAGCAGTCGCTGAGCGGCGTCCGCTACGACAATACACGGCGATCGTCTTATCTTTTGGCAACAGTGCCTCTGCCTTACTGATGAAGTCAGACTCGTTCACATCGATGAGTACCGACCCGTCGATATGCCCCTCTTGATACTCCTTTGCCGTACGCACGTCAAGGATCACCACCTGTGGATCTCTGATCTTCTCAGCAAAACCTTCCACGTCTGTATTCTCAAACTTCCCTTGGCTGCATGCTGTTGTGACGTTCATTCCTAACAACGTCAGCAGAAACATGATAATTTTCTTCATATTTATATTATTTATGGTTCATCGGATGATTAGACCCTACAAATATAAATATATTTCTCCGAAAAGTCAAGGAAAACCTGAGAAATTATCATTTGCTAAAGGCGACCTCTTTCCCTGTATGAATAATAAGCGCCATCTGTGATGATGACATGGTCGAGGAGATACAGTCGCATCAACTCACATGCATTCTTGAGTCGCTCAGTAAGTCGATCGTCTTCCTTACTGGCCATGGCATTATTACTTGGATGGTTATGACAGAGAGCGACAATGGTGGCATTGTTGAGAATAGCTGATTTAACGATAAGTCGGATATCTACAGCTGTCTCACTGAGTCCGCCATGTGACAGACATTCTGTCTTTATTAATTTGTAGTTTTGATTCATCAGGATGATCCATGCCTCTTCTCTATCCAGGTCTTGCATCTTCGGATGCATCAGTTCGTAGATAGCCTGTGGCGAACCGAGATCTTTTCGTTTGATAGCTTCTTCCGCTTGCCGGCGTTTCCCTAACTCACAGGCCGCAAGGATGGTTACTGCTTTGGCAGGACCCATGCCGTGGTATTGTTCCAGTTCGTCCAGTGACATCTTCCCTAAGGTGTTGAGGTTGTTGTCACAGTCATTGAGAATCCTTTTCATCAGGTC
>JAEEZP010000241.1 GCA_016291915.1 Prevotella sp.
AATGATGAGCATGACATTCAGTTGTCGTGAAGAATGACGAAGTTGTTCGGCACGTGCTTCCAACTCACTATTCTGTCGTTTCTTCTTCTGCATGTCAAGATATACATTACGGTGATAGTCACTTGCCTCTTTATTATCTACAGCAGAATAGGTAAGCGACAACCTTTCGTGGATACTTGCCACCAAGTCGGGCGCTTGTTTGATCTCTTCATTACTCAGTGCTGATTCCAGACAGAAGATAGAAGAGGTATAATCACCCAAATCCCAATAACACGATGAAAGTGTTCGGTAAGCACCTGCTATCTGATAAACATCACCATAATTAGCAAAGATCTCCATGGATCGCTGAGCCAGATATCCTGCCAACAGATGTTCAGGCATCATATCCGGATTGATGAATTTCATCGCCGCATAATTATCTTTCAACAAACGATCTTTCAATGTAGGGTTACTGAGATGCTCACTCATTGCCTGTAAGGCATCAGCTTCCCAATACAGATAACCATTCTGCTGAGCCAAAAGGTAACAACGCATCAGATAATCCCACTCCACCTGTGCGGTCTCTTCCGGAGTTTCTCTAATAACGATACCGCCGGCACCTATCTGATACATGTAGTTCAACCATTGTGCCGTATCACGCTGTATCTCCGTTTCATCAATCTCAAAAAGAGCTGCACGTGTCTCTTCTATCAACCCTAAATAATAATAGTATATAGAGACATTGATGTTGTACTCACTGGTTGCGTAAAGAAGTTGCTGTTGCATATGGTCGTCCAACAAAGACTTATCTTCATTGATACGGGCGATACGTCGTTTAGCATCTTCCTTATATTCGTAGAATTGCTTATTTTCTGACTCACGCTGGCAGAGACGCATCTGAGTCACATCCGCAATGAGCAACTCCACCTGATTGTCAGTCATATTCCTCACACTATCCAACTGCTTCTTTGCCAAAGAATAGTTCATCCGCTTGATATTGACAAATGCCATCTGATTCAGAGCCTCAGCTTTTCCAGCAGCATAATGCTTACTCATTTCGTAAGCCTTACGAGCATAAAAATAGGTAGAGTCAATGTTTTTGTAATGGTAATCATAAGATTTCCTATTCAGTCTGTCAACCTCATCTTTCTCTGTTGAAGAACAGCCTGAAAAAAAGAAAAGACCCAATAGGAGCAAAAGGCATCCTATTGAGTCTTTATATTGGGATAATTTATTTACGTGCATCAGCAACGTAACCCAGTGCCTCCTTGCACTTATCGGTGACATACTGCCAGTCGCCAGCTGCTACTTTGTCTTTCGGGAACAACTTAGAGCCCATACCTACACAGAATACACCTGCCTTAAACCAACCCTTCAGGTTCTCTGCCTCCGGAGCAACACCACCGGTCACCATAATCTTTGACCATGGCATTGGAGCCTTCAAACCTTTAACCATATTCGGTCCGTAAACATCACCGGGGAACAGTTTCGTAAGGTCACAACCTAACTCCTGAGCTTTACCGATTTCTGAAACGGTACCACATCCAGGGCAATAAGGAACCAGACGACGGTTGCATACCGGGGCGATGTCAGGATTGAAAAGAGGACCTACCACGAAGTTTGCACCCAACTGGATATACATTGCTGCTGTAGGAGCATCAACCACAGAACCGATACCTAATGCCAGTTCAGGACACTCTTTGTCTGCCCACTTTACCAGTTCACCGAACACTTCCTGTGCGAAGTCACCACGGTTAGTAAACTCGAAAGCACGAACACCTCCTTCATAGCAAGCTTTGACTACATTCTTGCAAACCTCCAAATCTTTATGATAGAAGACAGGTACCATACCGGTATCACCAATCTTCTTTAATACAGCTATCTTATCAAATTTTGCCATTTCTCTACAATTTACATTTTTAATTCACGCTTAAAATATAAGCTACAACTGTCGGCAGCTACCAACTCCCAACCTTCAAAGCCTAATTGGTTGAGTTTCTTTTCTACGTTAACTATCGGAGTTACAACCTTATATTCAAACTGTTTCATATCTCTTATCTTTGTACACGACCATTTGCATTACCACCGGCAAGTGATTCTACCTCATCAACACTGACAAGGTTGAAGTCTCCATTGATAGTATGCTTCAGTGCAGAAGCAGCAACAGCAAACTCGAGTGCCTCACCCTGTGTCGGCTTGGTGAGGAGACCATGAATCAATCCGCCAGAAAAGGAATCACCACCACCTACACGGTCGATGATAGGATTAATCTCATAACGCTTGCTCTGATAGAACTCTTTACCGTCATAGATAAGTGCCTTCCATCCGTTGAAGGTAGCTGAGAAACTCTCACGTAAGGTAGATACCACATACTTGAAACCGAACTCCTCACGCATCTGCTTGAAGATACCCTCATAACCGGCAGCATCTGTCTGACCACCCTCTACATCAGCATCGGGCTTGAAACCAAGACAGAGCTCAGCATCTTCCTCATTACCGATACATACATCCACATATTTCATCAACGGACGCATGATGGAGATAGCTTTCTCTGATGTCCATAATTTCTTACGGAAATTCAAGTCAACAGAAACGGTAACGCCATGACGCTTAGCTGCCTCACAAGCCAACTTTGTCAGTTCTGCTGCCTTATCAGAAATAGCTGGAGTAATGCCACTCCAATGGAACCACTGTGCACCTTCCATGATAGCATCAAAGTCGAAGTCAGAAGGATCAGCCTCTGAAATAGAACTGTGTGCACGGTCGTAGATAACCTTTGAAGGACGCATGCTAGCACCAGTCTCTGCATAATACAGACCTACACGTTCACCACCACGGGCAACGAACTGAGTATTTACACCATAACGACGCAGCGCATTAACAGCAATCTGTCCGATTTCATGTTTCGGCAATTTACTTACAAAATATGCATCATGTCCATAGTTGGCCACAGAAATAGCCACATTGGCTTCTCCCCCACCAGGAATAATACGGAAACTCTCACTCTGAATAAAACGGTCATTGCCTGTTGGAGAAAGACGAAGCATAATCTCGCCTAATGTTACAATCTTTGCCATGTTCTTTGAATCTTAATTTTTTGAATGTTTTTTATGATTAAATGTTTGTTCTGTCGTTAAACAAAAATAAATATTATATCGGTGCAAATATACAAAGAAAAAAGCAAATTCGTGCTTATTTATTAAAAAATTATTGCTGTGCATTCGCACAATTCAGTTTTTATTACTAATTTTGCTGCCAAAATAAACAGAAAGGTTAATAGGAATCAAAAAAGTGATCATATTATCATGACACAGAGAGTGAGAATAAAGGATATTGCAGAGAAGGCCGGCGTTTCAGTAGGAACGGTTGACCGTATTCTGCATCAGCGTCCAAACGTATCGAAATCTGCAAGAGAGAAAGTCGAGAGAGTACTCAAAGAAATCAATTATCGTCCGAATATGTATGCCAGTGCATTGGCATATAACAAGTCGTACACCTTTCACCTTATCATTCCTTGGCATGAGCAGGAAGCTTATTGGGAAGAGATAGAAGAAGGTGCTATGAAAGCATGTGACTTAAGACGCGATTTTCATATCAACGTAGTGATCTCCTATTACAAGCGTTTTGATGCTGTCTCGTTCAAAAAGACTTGTCAGGAAGTGATTGAAAACGAACCCAACGGTGTCATCCTGGTACCCAGTGAGTTAGAGATTACCCAGCCTTTCACTGATGAGTTACACGAGAGAAATATTCCCTTTATATTGCTCGACTCCTATATACCTGAGCTTTCCCCCCTGTCATTCTATGGTCAGGATTCTTTTGCCAGTGGTTATTTCGCTGCGAAGATGCTGATGCTGATAGCAAGTAAAGAGACAGAAATTATGCTGATGCGACAAACCAACAATGGTAAGCTATCCAGTAGACAGCAGGAGAACCGTGAGGTGGGATTCAAGCATTTCATGAAAGAACATTATCCTAATGTGACGATCTCTGAATTGATCCTACCGTTGGAAAAGGAAAGAGACTGCTACGATGCTATCATGGAAGACTTTTTCCGGTCGCACCCACAGGTACACCATGGTATCACTATGTGCTCAAGAGCGTATATCGTCGGTGAATATTTACTAAAGAGTCACCATAAGGATATTCAGATCATGGGTTACGACATGGTGGCAAAGAATGCTCAGTGCCTACAGGAAGGTTCTATCTCCTTCCTTATTGCTCAGCATGCTTACATGCAAGGTTTTTCATGTGTGGACTCCCTATTTAAGTCAATCGTATTGAAAGAAGAACTGGAGCCCATCAACTACATGCCGATAGAACTGCTGTCGAAAGAAAATGTTCAATTTTACAGAAGAAAACAACTTTAATACTAATCATTATGCAACAACAATCATTTATTAAAATCAATCCCGCTGATTCTGTAGTGGTTTGTCTTCGTCCACTCAAGAAAGATGAAGTTATCAGTGTAGATCAAAAAGACATCGTTATCGCTCAAGATACACCGGCCGGTCACAAGATTCTTATCAAAGATACTCCTGCTAGTGAAAACATCATCAAATACGGCTATCCTATCGGTCATGCAAAAGAAGATCTGAAAGTAGGACAATGGGTGAATGAGAACAACCTGAAAACCAATTTAAAAGGTACGCTTACTTATACTTATCATCCTGTAAACGAGGCACTTGACATCGAAAAGGTAGATCGCACCTTTAACGGTTATGTCCGTAAGAATGGTGAGGTGGGTATCCGTAATGAAGTATGGATTGTTCCCACGGTAGGATGTGTCAACGGTATTGCCGAGCGACTGGCTGCACAACTACAGGAAGAAACGAAATTGGAGGGTATCGATGCTGTTCATGCTTGGCATCATAACTATGGTTGTTCACAACTCAGCGGTGACCATGAAAATACCCGTAAAGTACTCCGTGATATCGTTTTGCACCCGAATGCAGGAGCAGTTCTTATTCTCAGTTTAGGATGTGAGAACAATCAGCCGGATGAGTTTGAAAAGATGTTGGGTGACTATGACCATGACCGAATCAAACTCCTGATAACTCAGAAAGTGGAAGATGAGATGGAAGAAGGTATGAAGATCCTGCGTGAACTGTATCAGATTGCCAAGAATGACCGTCGTACCCCTTGCCCCTTAGATGAGTTGCGTGTAGGACTGAAATGTGGTGGTTCTGACGGTTTCAGCGGTATCACTGCCAATCCGTTGGTTGGAGAATTCTCCGATTTCCTTGTGGCACAAGGCGGTACCTCCATCCTTACTGAAGTGCCGGAGATGTTCGGTGCAGAAACTATTCTCATGAACCGTTGCAAGACACCGGAATTGTTTGAGCAGACCGTTACCTTGATCAATGATTTCAAGGAGTATTTCCTCAGTCATGGCGAACCGGTAGGCGAAAACCCATCACCGGGAAATAAAGCCGGAGGTATCTCTACCTTGGAAGATAAGGCTTTGGGATGTACACAGAAATGCGGTCGCGCACCGGTAAGTGGTGTGTTAGGATATGGTGATCGTCTGCAGGTAAAGGGACTGAATCTGCTTTCTGCACCCGGTAACGACCTGGTAGCTTCAACAGCTTTGGCTGCTGCTGGTTGTCAGATTGTGCTCTTCACAACCGGCCGTGGTACTCCATTCGGTACCTTCATCCCCACCATGAAGATTTCCACGAACAGTACACTGTACAAGAACAAGCCAAATTGGATTGATTTCAACGCAGGACAGCTGGTGGAAGGCAGACCGATGAAAGAAGTGCTGAATGACTTTATCGACAAGATCATCTCCATAGCCAATGGAGAACACTCTTGCAACGAAGCCAACGGTTACCGCGAAATTTCTATCTTCAAGAATGGAGTAACATTATAATTATTAATGAGCAATAAGAGAGGATTCATAGCCTTATCGCCTCTGTTCGTCTTTATCGTACTTTATCTCGTTACATCGATTATTGCCAACGACTTCTATAAAGTACCGATAACGGTGGCTTTCATGATATCCAGCATTTATGCGGTAGGCATATCATCAGGTCATGCATTGAAAAAACGGATAGAGATATACAGCAAAGGGGCAGGTACAAACAACCTCATGCTGATGCTATGGATCTTTGTCTTGGCAGGAGCATTCGCTCATTCTGCCAAGCAGATGGGAGCCATCGATGCCACGGTTAATCTCACACTTACTTGTCTGCCTGCCAACATGCTGATGGCCGGACTCTTTATTGCTTCATGTTTTATCTCTCTGAGTATAGGTACCAGTGTAGGCACAATCGTTGCACTGGTACCTATTGCTACAGGAATAGCCTCATCTACAGGAATAGATCTGGCTTTTATGACCTCTATCGTTGTAGGTGGTTCTTTCTTCGGTGACAACCTCTCTTTTATCAGTGATACCACCATTGTTGCCACGAGCACACAAGGGTGTAGAATGAGTGACAAGTTCCGGGTGAACCTTTTTATTGCCTTGCCGGCAGCTATCCTTGTACTGATTATCTACCTTTTGTTAGGATCAGCTGTCAGCACCCCTACCCTCATTCCTAAGGTGGAGTTTATCAAGATTATTCCTTATCTTGTCGTTTTACTTGCCGCCATATTTGGAATGAACGTGATGGCTGTGCTGACCCTTGGCATTGCCCTTACCGGTATCATCGGTATTTGCGATCATTCGTATGATCTTTACGGATGGTTTAAGAGTATGGGCGATGGTATTCTCAACATGGGTGAACTGATCATTATCACGATGATGGCAGGTGGACTGTTAGAGATTATCCGTATCAATGGAGGTATTGATTTTATCATCTCCAAGTTGACGAGACATGTCTCTAGCAAGCGAGGAGCAGAACTGTCGATAGCATCACTGGTTTGTCTGACAGATATCTGTACTGCCAACAATACCGTTGCCATTCTCACCATTGGAGGTATAGCCAAACAGATTGGCGATAAATATGGGGTTGACAGCCGTAAGAGTGCCAGTATCCTGGATACCTTCTCCTGTTTTATGCAGGGACTGATACCTTACGGTGCACAGATGCTGATGGCGGCAGGATTGGCAAGTCTTAATCCTATAGAGATATTACCAACTCTTTATTACCCCTTCGCTTTAGGTATCGTTGCCTTATTGGCTATTTTGTTCAGATATCCTAAAAGATACAGTTGATATGGATATCATTCATCGTAATCTGTTCAGACTGTTAAGGTCGGGGGCTTTCGACGAATACGAAGAACTCGAACCGATGTCACCATTTAAATGGCGGCGGCTGTTACAGATTGCGGAGATTCAGGGCATGGCATCATATATCCAATTGGGTGTTGTCAGTCAGCGGCGTACCAACAACAACCTCTGCATCCCCGATACTATTATCAAACAACTTTACAGTGTGTCATCCGTCATCCCAAATGTGAACACCACACTGATGAAGGTTATGCAACTCAACCCACACCTGTCTAACTATTTCCTCAACCGTCGTCTCAAAAGGATTAAATCGGAGGAAGAAAGTAGTAGCGATGGTTCGGTAGAGACCTTGCAATTATTGAATGTAATTATTTATAATGTCAACCAAACACTCAACAAAGGGCTTGATATTCACGGTATTATTGAATTAGGTAGGTTCTTGCGTAACAGAGGTGACAGCGTCGACTTTATAAAAATTGAGTCGTGGCTTAAACACCTTGGATTATCACGTATGGCATCATTGCAAGGGACAGTCTTGATAGATGTGTTTCACTTCGAACTCGAAGAGATTCCATTTATGCAGAAGACAGAGCGACAGGCCTATGCACTGTTGATGCGTACCATGCAGCACACGGCTTTTGACACGGCTGAGACATGGCATTTCCGGACACGTAGCAATGGTATGGTGGAAAACAATGGGAAAATAC
>JAEEZP010000242.1 GCA_016291915.1 Prevotella sp.
GAAGTGTAACCTTCTCTTTGTTCGCTATGAGTAAATTGGTATAGCTGGGAGTAGGATCGGAAGAAAGAATAGAACGACCATATACTGGCGAGTCAGATTCTCCTTTATACTGATAGATCAGTGCTGTGTTGGCGGGTATATTATACTCACCAGTTTGGAGAGCACCTAACTCAACATTAAGCCCTGTTTCTGTCTCAGTTGCTGACTTCACATAATAGATATTCAGTTTATCCTCAGGGTTGTTGAGTTTTACAGGAACCTGACAACTCATTAATTTGATGTAACCTGAACTCTTGGAGAAAGAGAAATATACTCTCTGATAATTGCTATAGGCAGAGAAAGCACTCAGATGCTCAGGTGTGACTTTAGTAAGGCTGAAACGAATCTGGGCATTTGAAGCTATCTCATCAAATGCACCGTTGCCGACAGAGGGTACATGGCTGCCTAAGAAGTAGAATTTAGCATTGGCTGCCGAACAACCCTTAAAGGCATTTTCCCCGATCTCCTGAACAGCATCAAACTGGAACTGAGCGACACCCGTACATCCTTCGAAAGCACTTGAGCCAATCTTTTTAACGTAAGCACTTGCAGCCACAGACTTAATGGCTGCCTGATCCTTAAATACTCCGTCTGCAATTTCTACAATACGATATTTATATCCGGATGTCAGGCTTAATGAGGAAACGTAGGAAGAAGTAACCTCTGTAAGAGGAGAATCTTCGTTTTGAGTAAACTTATAAAGTTTTGCTGTACCATAGGTGGTTTCCTCACCTTCGATAACACAAGGTGTCAATACCTCAAAACTGAATTTAGCACCACTCTTGGAAACTGAGAATTTGTATCCAACCGTGTTAGCATCTGCAGCAAAGATACTTGAAGAAGAAATGGAAACCATAACTGCTGCCATCAAAAAGCGTAAAGATTTTTTCATACTAAACAATTTTTGGGTTATTAATAAATACTAAAGTTATTTCATCTCTCCACAAAAATAATGAGATTAATCCTTTAAAATTTATCTTTAGTAAGGAAAATATTTCGTCATAGGTGACGAATTATCCCATTTTTTTTGTTTTTAACTTTGTAATGCTACCTCTTTTGCTCATCAATCAGATTGGTATTTACTGACTGAACGATGTGTTAGAACGTAGAAATGTACAGATTTTTCTTGAGCATAAAGGCAATAGACGAGCTATTCTGGTAAGATTATCTGAACTCACATTCTTTTCAGAAAAAGGAACACAGACAGTGGTTAAATCCTCTTTTCCTACTTCTCTTCCGTATTTGAAAGCATATGTCAGATTCCCGTCATTATCTAAACAATCAGCCGGTAACCATGGGGATGCCACAGATATATAGGGTTCCAATATGCCGGTTACCGTATCGTTTCGTAGATTGTTATCTGTTAATAATGTTTTATAACACTCATAGGCGGTATTTACGGCAGGGTCAATGAATTCACAATCATCGGCAATCAATGATGCATATGGATAGTTACCATCTGCATCTTTGTAATCCTTGAGCTCAAGCAAATGTTTCTTCAGGGTCTCTAAAGTAAAAGGATAATGTGTACAACCAAGTATGATACGACTGATGGGATGACGGATTCCTTGTTTACGTGCTTGTTCAAATAGCCCCAATAGATTATATCTCGCATAGTTATCGGCAGCGTTTAGTTGTATCTTTACAGCTTCTCCACAAGCATTATATTCGATAAAGGCGGCCCCATTATCTAAATCAAAACCGTAGGCTGATAACAGATGGGCATTGATATCACTATCTCCATTGCCAAAGACAGGACCACGGTAATCTTCGGAGAAATCCTCCAAATTGTGGTTGACAAAAGCTTTTTCCTCATCAACAGCTTCTGCAAACCCGTATCCGGGCTGATTAACGATCTCTAACTGCATGTCTTCAGGTGCCATAGCCCTTAGGGTGCGTTCGTATACATTGCTACTAATTGTACCAGGTGTTGCCAAGACTCCGATAGATGTTTCTTTCTTGTCCTTCAAAGAAGCAAGTGTGCTGGCAGCACCTGCATTGACAACACCGATCACTTTTACTCCACAACCACTCTCATTCAGGAGATTTTGAATATGTTCTAACCCGTATGCAGTAGCGGTATTACAGGCGATAACAATAATTTTCACCTGACGCTTTTCCCCGGTAGGGGAAACTTCCCTGGCATCTTTCCAATAGTGATTGCTTAAGAGGAAGAGAGCGTCTTTCACCGCTAATTCCCGCAGATAGTCACTCTTCCCTTCGGCATCATATCTACCGTAAGGCATATTGGCTTGGTCTGCTAGATATTCAAAGTCTTCATGAATAAAATCAGGAATACCATCAGGCATTTCTTCACCAGTCTGGTTGTTGAAGCGATCTTGACTCAGGATCTTCTCCAAGACAGTAAAACCACCTGTGCCACTGTCAAACACACCGATGGGCATGTCTTGTAATGTTTGGGGATAGTTGCGGAAGTCAATATGATGCACAGAACATGTGTCGTAAAGTGCTTTCTGACTGACAGGTAAAAGAACTGCCTGCCCCAATATATTGACACAGGCAGTCCAGAAGAATAATATAACAGTTGATAATCTATTCATAAGTTTCCCTCATCTAAACATCAACAAATTTAATGAAAAGACGAGGGAAATATAAATAATTGCTGCTGACAATTTTGAAAATGGGAAATATTGTCAGTGGGAAGAGTCTATAATATAATAATGTATAGTTAGATGGCAGGCATTATCTCTTTTGAGAAAGACGACTTAATCTGACGTTAATCTCATAAGGTACGCCGTTCAACACATCTGTCCGTCCGGCATATTGTGTACCGTAACGTGTCTGTATGACATCAACAGTAGTGTCGCAGAAAACGGAAACATATAATCTACCTGCTTTTGGCTTGTTGATAATTAGCTGTTTATGAGAACCTAACGTGATATTGCTAAACATTGACTTATCTTTGAATGCCAATTGCTGGGGATTAGCAAAAAGATAAAGATCAAAGTCTTTATATCCAAGAAGAGGTGACAACTCTATTGTCAATGTATCAGTTTTCTCCGGTACATCTACAGCGAAATGGTGATATTGTTTATCGCCAATACGGGTAAACTCAGGGTTGTTATCATGCGTGTAATATTTCATGATACGTGGAATGCCGGGTTCTAATACTCCTTTTATTTGGGGAAGACTATAACCGTCCATGGCATATTTAAGCATCGCAGCAGTAAGTTCCAGCCGGGGACCTTCACATATATCCTCTGGATGAGAACCACACAGTACGACGCGTCCCGATGTAGGACTTCCTTTGTATGCCCAGACAACTGGTTCACCGACGATATTACGTTTAGGCTTATCTGCAGGCGTGGAGTAGCGTGCCAATACTTCTGTTCTCTCGGGGCACTTATAAGTTAGATTTGCATAACAACCACCGTTATGCCTTACACTGTCAATGGTCATTTTGCCGCCAAACTGATAATAGTTCAGTAGGGGAGAACCAGGTTCTATATCTACTTTAGTGCTCGACTTTTCCAATCCGGTGCTTGTAGCATATCCTGGCCATATACCAAGATAAGAAGTATAAAGTTTTTCTTCTTTATCAGGTAATTTCGTACCCACAGAAGCGATGAATGCACCGGCACACGAACCTACATATCCACCACCATTCGCCACAAAAGTCCTGTAGCTGTTCCTACCCTTATCTCCTAATGATTTGCCATGGGATCCGGCACGACCGCCATTCACATAGACTGCCCGAAAACGAGGTGCTCCGTCAGGATATAATAAAATACCGTTCTCATCAATGGCACTACCACCGATGAGTTGTTCCTGCAGAATACTGTCAGTGGCTGTAAATGAATACTTCTCAGTATAGCTGTGAGGAGTGGAAATAAAACATTCCATGGAAAAACCAGCCAGTCTTGCAGAAGGCAGATCTGTTCGTGATGTAAGCATGATGCCACTGTCCATAAACAGATCCTTATAGAATCCATCCGGACGATCTTGTGCCGATGAAGGTATTAGCATGCAGAAAAGTAAAGCAATACCTATAATGTCTTGTTTGGCAGTACACATAATCATATTGTTTATTCTCACAAAGATAGCTTTTTATTGGGGAAAAAGCAACGAATAGCAGTCCTTTTCATTATCAAGGGGATAATATTTCTTTTCTTTGTGACAATATGACCATGAAGTCCATGCTACATAGACATCTTTTTTTATAAAGGTTTTACTTCTATCTTTTCACCTGCTTTGGTTATCACATCGTACTCGTAAACCTTACGGATAGGAATTTGGGATGTTGCCTTCGCCTTAGAGGATATCAGTGGGTTTTTAATATCTGCCTTTGATAATAGATGATTCTTGCAGTTTCCTTTTGCTGTCTTCAACCCTTTACCTGTCAGTGGTATATAGGATCGTATCCTGAGCACGCCACCGATGGTAGAGGTGATGACTGCTTGGGTCAGTTTTCCTGCTTCCCATTCCTCATCAACGACGAAGCCACCACGGGCACATAAACCATTTACTTTTCCTTCTTGCCATCTCTCAGGTAAGGCTGGTAAGAGATGAACAGCCCCATCATGACTCTGCAAGAGCATCTCTGCGATACCGGCGGCACATCCGAAGTTACCGTCAATCTGGAAGGGAGGATGGGCGTCAAACAGATTGGGGTAGGTGCGTCCTTCTGGATATTCTTTTGTCCTGCTGTCATCAGGTAAGAGATGTAGCATGTTGGTGATGATCTTCAAAGCATGATCACCGTCTAGCATACGTGCCCAGAAATTAATCTTCCATCCTAAGCTCCACCCCGTGGCCATGTCTCCACGCTGCGCTAGGGTTGTCGCGGCGGCAGAAAACAGTGCCGGATGAGAGTAGGGGGATATCTGGTTAGAAGGATAAAGACCGTAAAGATGAGAGATATGGCGATGCTCATCCTTCGGATTATCAGCATCTATCAGCCATTCTTGCAATTGCCCGTATTGTCCTATCTGCATCGGAGGAAGATCCTGTAGCGCCTCTGACAATCGTTTTGCCATCTTCGCATCTTTTATTCCCAAGACCTTCATTGCTTGCAACTGTTGTGTAAGCACATCGAAGACGATCTGATTATCCATAGTAGATCCAGCAGTGATGGTGGTTCCTTTTCCTGCCGGACCATGCTCTGGAGAGACAGTAGGTACCGTCATCAACCATCCATATTGCGGATGACGCTGCATGTAGTCGAGTAAGAATTCCGCGGCACCTCTCAATATGGGATAGTTTTGACGCAGGAAGGTCTTATCCCCGGTAAAGAGATAATGTTGCCACAGATGGGTAGAGAGCCAGGCGCCACCCGTAGGGAACATTCCCCAGGTAGGACCATCCACAGGTCCGGCGATGCGCCAGATATCTGTGTTATGATGGGCTATCCAACCGTTACAGCCATACATCTGTTTTGCTGTCAGCGCTCCTGTCTCACTCAGATCTTTTATCAGCGAGAATAACGGTTCTGCCGAGTCACTGAGATGCCCTACCTCAGATATCCAGTAGTTCATCTCTGTGTTGATATTGATGGTATATTTCCCATCCCAAGGTGCTTTGATTTTATCATTCCAGACACCTTGCAGGTTGGCAGCCTGACCACCCGGTTGAGAAGAACAGATCAGCAGATACCTGCCATATTGGAACATCAGTGCCACCAAATCCATGTCGTTGCCTTCGGCAAAGGCAGCCAACCGTTTGTCGGTGGGCAGGTTCGACTGCTCTGACTTAGGCAGAGCGAGAGCTACTCGTTGATATTGCTCATGATATTTGTCTATATGTTTTCTCATGATGTTGTCAAACGACTGTCCTTTGATGGATGTTACGGTCCTGTCGTTTTTGGCGGAAGCATTACCGCTGACATCATGATAGTTGACAAAATTAGTGGCTGCTGTGATAAAGACGATAGCCTCAGAAGCATCCCGGACGGTAACAGACTGACGGTTATCAGTTACAGCACCATCGGTACTCTCCACCCATATACGGCATTCTGCAGTCAGACCACTCTTAATACCTTCTTGTTCAACGCCTTCAACAGTTGCTATTATACAGTGATCATTCACCTTTTGACGGTTATCTAACTCACTCTCGTAGGAAAGGGAGAAATTCAGAGCTCCCTTCTTGTCAGCCGACAGTTTAACGGCAATTACATTATCTGCCAATGAAGCAATGATACTTCGATGGTAGTTGACGCCATCCACCTTGTAGCTGACACTGGCTACTGCATCGTCAATATTCAACTCACGTTCGTATTGTTTTGCATTCTGATGATTCCAAAACTTGATGAACACATCACCTAAGGGTAAGAAACGCATACCATGCGGACCTTTGAAAAAATGCTTA
>JAEEZP010000243.1 GCA_016291915.1 Prevotella sp.
ACCCCAACGGAGTAATAGCGAACTGGATGCGTAACCGCAATACCGTGGAATTTCTTGGTATATGGGAGACGCTTCACAACCCTAATTTTAACCCCCTCGAATTCGAGGGGTTTAGAAAAGAGGCTGGTTTGAATGCTTTCACGCTTTCGCCTACTCGTTGGATTGAAGCCACTAATGCTATTGGGATTGTTTCGCAAGCGGGACGCTATGGAGGAACATTTGCCCAAACCGATATAGCCTTTGAGTTCGCATCGTGGATTTCCGTTGAGTTCCGCCTTTACCTTGTAATGGAGTTCCAACGTTTGAAGGCAAAGGAACAGGAATTATTGGGGTGGACTGCCAAAAGAGAACTCTCTAAGATTAACTACCGCATTCATACGGATGCAATCAAGAGCCACTTGATTCCAGAAGAAATCACATCGGCACAGGCAGGTATCATCTATGCAGAAGAGGCTGACGTTTTGAATGTAGCTATGTTCGGAATGACTGCCAAGCAGTGGCGGGAGGCCAATCCCGATTTGAAAGGCAATATCCGTGACTATGCCACTATCAATGAATTGATATGCCTGTCGAATATGGAGAATATTAATGCTGTGCTTATTAATGACGGAATGCCACAGGGCGAAAGACTTGTGAAACTCAATCAGATTGCCATTCAGCAGATGCAAGTGCTGGAAGGGGCTAACAGCAATAGAAAACTGCTAAAATAGAAAATAACGGTTATTTAAGTTTGAAATAATATGCGTAGATGATGAAAAAGTATATTTCATTAAGTATTACACTGCTAATAGTTTTCGTATTGGGGTTGTATTGGAAAGTTTTTCACGATGGACTTTCTAATAATTCTACCGATTGGGGAAATTTTGGAGGCTATTTTAACGGGGTATTAACACCTATTCTCACAATCATAAATATTTTCGTATTTGTCAGCATTTCTATGAAAATCTCTATGCTTGATGACAAACGAGCAGACAGAGAATCACAAGGACAAAAAGATTTGATGCTGATGCAATTTCGGAAAATTGAAATAGACAATTTTGAAAAGGTTATGGACGAAGCCTTGGTTCCTTCCTTGCAACTTGCCATAAGTAAAGAGGCTCTGGCTCGTCCAATTATTCTTGCGGATATGTATCTACAAACTTTCCTGAAATCAAAACTCAGTCTGTTTAACTTATCAGAAGAAAATGAGGTCACCCAATCTATATTAAAACTGAAAAATGAAATAAATTGTTATCATAAAAAGTTTATTGGGAACGAGATCTTAGATGGAAACGATATTGTCAACTTGTTAGAATTGAAATCTATAATAGTTAGAGGTCTTCAAAATATTACTATAAAAAGTACAAAAGTGAAGTATGGGAAAAGTTGAAAAATTATGTATTAAGGTTCTTGAATATGCAAAGAATCACAAAATGAAAATTTCAGAAGAAGAATTTCATGAGATTTGTGGCAAATACACGGATAATGTATTAGCCGAATTACATAATAAAAAGATTGGTACTTATGTCAGTGGATACAAATCAATTTGGTCAATCAAACAAGACCTTTTAGAATCAGCTCTATCTAATTACAAATCAATGGAGAGGGACAGAAGTCGCTCTCTTTGGAAATGGATTATTGGTTTAATCATTTCAGTGACAGGTGTTATTGCGGCATTCTTGTACTGAATATTAAATAGGATTCTAAAGATGGAAGAAAGGCGGTTTAGTCCGACTACCCTTAAATTTGGCAAAGTGTTGTTATAATTGGATTCAATGTGGTGATAACATCCCCAAATGCTTATGCGTGGAATCTACTGATAGAAGATAGGCTAAGACACCCAGTCTACTATAGTTTTGAATGTTATAGATGTGACAGATTAAAATCATTTGTGCATAATCTTTTATTCTCATAATCCACCTCCAAAAGCTTCTTTTTTCCTTTTCAGTTCATTTTCCCTTGCTTTCTTTTCTTGTTCTTCATTTCTTTTTTTCTCTTCTTTTGCTTTATAAATAGCACTTGCTGTGGTTGGTTGCACAAAGGATATAAATACGGCCCAAATCTCAGTACTTAACAATCCTTCCCTGCTCTTATATGAAGAAGTTGCATATACCGAAATATCCTTATGGCTAAAATGCCAATTCTGAGTACTCCCATTAGGCTTCCCGTATTTCTTTGAAAAAGAACCTATAATGTGCTGAACCTGATCAGAACCATCATTGTCTTCTTCATATTCATGTGCGTCATGATAATAATACCGAGTCCACTCATTGTCCGATATTAATTTCAAAGAATATAATTTGTTGTTATGAAATTCAGAATCCAATATTTTAAAATCATAGTCAGATATTGATATGTTCCCTCCCGTTTCTCTGTCTATTCTTGCCTTCAAATTGTCAAAAGCAGATTTTGACATACCAAACAAGAACTTCCCAAATATTGTATCACCTTCCCTTTCATACAATTTTCTTGATTCTTCAGCGATAAGAATAGAATCTTTCTGATACTGTATGGAATCTTCAATGTGCTTAATGCTATCCTGTCTTGCCTGCTCTGCAAATATCAATTTGTTCTCTTCACGTCTTATTGCCCATTCTTTATCTCTTCTTATGCTTGAATTATGTTCAGACCATGCGATGAGGCCAAATGTAATGCCAAATCCTATCACACCTATAAGCGTAAGTAATCCTTTGTTATTGTTGTCCATAGTTGCTACAATAAGTGTAAGAAGCGATGCCCCACCGACTATCCACTCGATAGCAGTTTCAATACCTTCGCTAAAACCCGTAGCGAAAACCATGAGAATCAAAGCAACAACTCCAATAATTGTCCAAACAATGGGTTTTCTAATCTTCTTTTTCATAAAACAGTCTTAAAGATATTATTTATTCGTTACTTACATACTTCTAAATGTGAAATGCGCAGGACATTCCTACGCACTCCCGGCTCACCACAAGCCTCTGTAACCGTTGAAACGCCTGCGCACTATGCGCCGACGCCCTTGTTACAGATTTGCTCTATTTTTCTGAGGTGGTGATTGGGAGTGTAGAGCTTATTATGTCTTTTGTTCCGAAGAACGCTGCAAAATTAGTAAAAATCTATGAGATTTCAATCAAAAAAAGAAAGAAAACAACAAAAACACATGCCAATAACAAGAAAAGGGATAGGCTTATCGCCTAATTCCTTTCCTTTGTGACTCACTTTGTCCTATTCTAAACTGCTCCTTAAACCATTGAGCAATGGGTGTTTGGTTGATATGTAGGAACAAGTTTCGTTTCTCGTCTCTTATCACTCGTGCCGAAACATTATCAGCAAGAGCATTCCGTCTGTACTCATTGGAGTGAAGCCATCCACTATAGTTGATAGTGTGCCCATGCATCAACTTGTCTGTCTGTTCTTCGTTAAACCCATATTGCAGACATTCACGCTCCATGTTAAGGAACCGCTTGAAACTTGGGAACCACTGATATGCCTTATCAAGAATCCTTTTTAGGTTGATGATTTCCTGTTGGTGCTGCTCGTTGGCCCTGTTCATTTCCCTTGCATGGTTGTCCTTCAACTGCTGAATATCAGCGTGTAGTCTCTCAATCTGGTCATTCAAATCTTCAATCTCCCTATGCAATTGGGCGTTTTCTTTCTTCAGTCTGCTCACCTTATTACCGCTAAGAAGAGAATTCACTCCGTTGAGTACACTCGTAGCAGTCTTCGTGGCAGAGTTCTTCAGTTCTTCCGTCTTAGCCTCTGCCTTGATGCGGGCAAGGTCTTTCTTTGCCCGTTCTGCCTCGGCTATCACCAGGCTTGCCTTTTCCTGTTTTTCCAGAAGTTGCGAAATGTTAGCCTGTAAGTTCTCGCCTTGTGCAATAAGGCTGCGATAATACTCATGCGTGGAAATGTGCTGCGCCTCTGATCCTTTGGTGCCTCGCTGCAGTCCGTATGCTGCCATCTGCACAGCATAGGTATCCTGATAGCGTATTAGGTTGGCGCGGCTCATTACCTCGTCTGCACACAGACGGGGTCCAGGGGCTTTCGTCCTGTATCTCTTCTTGACTGTCTGCTCCTTTTTCTGCTTCTTACGTTCTCCAATGACGATGGGAACAATGGTGGCATGAAGATGGGGTGTTTCCTCGTCCATGTGCAGCACTGCCGACACCACATTATCCGCTCCATAGGTCTTGCGGAGCCAGTCAACGTTATCCTGACACCACTCGTCAAGTCTGCCGTTTTTCTCTATCTGCTCCATGTCTGCATGGGTGCCTGTCAGTACAATGCGGATGGCTTGTACCTGGTTCTTGCCTATCTTGCGTGTTAGCCCTGCCGTATTGAGGCGGTGCTGTATGGCTTCCGTCCTGTTGCGGACTTCTTCAGGGAACTGGATAAGTTCTCGGTTGAGGTACGTCCGCTTCGGATTGGCATTCTTGGGTTGTATGGTTCTCTCGATGTGGGCAGACATGCCGCTGTCTGCGTCCTTTGCTTTTTCTAAGTGTAATACTGCGTATCCCATTGGCTATATTTTTTTAGTTTGTTTACGATGTTTTTTGTTCGGCTCTCATTTCTGTTCGTGTTCGGCTTGTGCCGACGGCCTTGGCAGGGTGTCCAGAGGGGGGCAGCCCCTCGGCCTATTGGGGATTTTCAGCGTTGTGGTAACAATGCGGCTCGAAAAATCCCCTAATAGGCTACGATATTTTCCGCTTGTGGGAAATATCCGTACTTGCGCCAGCATGGACTTATCGCCCTATCCTTCCGGTATGTTGCAACGTTGCAACGGACGGATGGACTGATGGAGAGATAGACATAGTGTGTTAGAACGTTCCATCGTTCCAACACGCCATCCCTCCTAAAAGTCTTTCTGAAACTATCCCCGCTGTTTCCTGTTAGTTCGCTGTTCCTGTCGTGGCGGTCAGTATCACCTCAAAGGGCTTGTGGTTACGACTGATACGCTCCGTCAGTTCCCTGCGGACTGCCCTTGCCTGATAGGAGTTAAGGTGAAAGGCAAGTAGCAAGACTACCTCCATATTATACAAGGTGATGTATAGACCTTGCTGTTGCTTGATATTCCGCTCTGCCTCGTATGGTCTCACCAATTCCTCCTTGTAGAGTGTTTTGATGGTATTTCTCAACTTGGGGATGAACACTCCGAAGAGGTCAACCAATTCCGATTCACTCATCCAAATCTCTCCTCTCGGTATTGTCAGTTCTCTGTATTCGCTATACTCACTCCATTCTATGATGTTTCTCTTTTCCATAGTCCTATGCCATTTTAATGTTACTGAATGATGCGTTGAGTTTGTCGCCTAGCATCGTTAAGTCGTCGTTCAACTTCTGGGAGGTGATGCGGGCATAAATTTGAGTAGTGACGATATTCGTATGACCCAACACACGGCTGACGCTCTCTATCGGCATACCCTTCGATAGCGCGAGCGTGGCCTAGGAATGGCGCCCACAATGCAGGCTGATCTGCTTCTCTATCCTACAGGCAGAGATTACCTTCTTCAGCTTCTTGCAGATAGGCCAGTAGTTGAGATTGCCGAAAACGTATTTATCTTCTTGCAGGTGCTTGTATCGCTCTATGATCTGCAAGGGAACATCCATCAGTTTCACCTGAAAGGGTACGTTGGTCTTTTGGCGATGCGACACAATCCACTTGTCGCCGTTGATGTCAACAATGTTATCTGTTGTCAGGTTCTTCACGTCCACAAACGCCAATGCCGTCCAGCAGATAAAGACGAAGATGTCGCGCACAAAAGCCAAGTCCGCATCCTCAAACTCATGGGTCATCACCAACTTCAACTCATCCTCCGTCAAGAATTCACGTTCCTTGCAGTTCGAGCTTATATGAAACTGGGCAAAGGGATTACGGGGTATCTTGCCATTATAGTGCGCTCTCATTACCACACCCTTCAGCCACATGCAGCGTTGCCAGATAGTTCCGCTCGCCAAACCTCTATCCGTACTAAGGTAGGCTGCGAACTCTTCGATGAAGTCTGGTGTCAACTCCAGCATCGACATGTCTGAACGGCGATAATGCAACTGGATGAAAGTTGCTACATCCTTTCTTGACAACTGCATAGCCCAAAGTGCGCTTTGCACTCTGTCTATACCTACACGTTTCTTGAAGCTGGCAATGTCCTTATCAAAGGCGTTGAGCAACGTCTCATATTCGCTACCGAAACCTTGATAGGCATTCCGTACCATCTCTGCGGTTACGAATCCTTCTTTGTCAGACAGATTCTGATAGTGTTTGATAAGCTGCGCTTTGATATAGTCCAAGTCACGGTTGAGTTGCAAGGCTTCACAGCTTCGCCCTTTGGCACGATTACCATTCACATCCCACATTGCCAATGGGATGCTCTGCTTACAACGGAACTGCGATTGCGTACCGTTAATGGTCACCCTGCCCATGATGGGTACGATACCGTTCTTCAATTTGCTCTTGTTCGCATAGAACAATACACTAAATGTGCTTCTTGACATAATTCTTTCTCCAATGTTTAAATTCGGACTGCAAAATTACTATGTTTTGAGCAATCATCCACTACGCAAATCGCGGCAGATTGGGGAAAGTCTGTAGCGAAGTGTTAAAAGTTTAGGTCGGCTGTGACAATCAGAGACTTACAAGTGCCAACTGCTGCCACTTACTTACCCTTCAAACTTGGATGCGAGGGTTACGAATTGGAAACCTAACTCTTGCCGCAATCTTCCCAGATTTGCGTATAGCCCTCCGACCGAACTTCCTCGTTTTGCCTCGAAATTCCTTTATACATGCGCTTTCTTGCGTTAATTCTCCGAAATTGCTCGTTTGTTACAAGCTTTTTTCGTAACTTTGCTGCGTTTTTAAGAATATAAACGTTTATATATATGAGAATATTGAAGCAGATCCTGCCAGATATCCTGGTAGTAGTGTTTTTTGCAGTTATATCATTCGCATACTTCTTCCCGGCTGACATAGAGGGCAGAATCCTTTACCGGCATGATGCTTCAGCCGGTGTGGGCGCCGGTCAGGAGTCGTCGGAATACCTCCAGCGGACGGGAGAGCGTACCCGGTGGACGAATTCCACGTTCAGTGGTATGCCTACCTATCAGACAGCCCCTTCGTATAAGAGTACGGATGGTTTGTCGAAGGTGATGAATGCCTACCACCTGTGGTTCCCGGAGAATGTGTGGTATGTCTTCGTCTATCTGCTGGGATTCTATATCCTATTGCGTGCCTTCGACTTCCGTCAGTGGATGGCTGCCTTGGGAGCTGTGATATGGGCCTTCTCCAGTTATTTCTTCATCATCATCGCCGCCGGACATATCTGGAAGGTGATGGCGTTGGCATACCTGCCGCCGATGATAGCGGGTATCGTGTTGAGTTACAAGGGGAAATATCTCTGGGGACTGGTGGTGACGGCTATCTTTGCTGCCTTCGAGGTGAAAGCCAACCATGTGCAGATGACATATTATTATCTGTTCATTATTCTCTTTATGGTGATCGCTTATCTGGTGGATGCTATCCGTCAGCATAAGATACAACATTTCCTGAAGGCTACGGCGGCATGTGCCATCGGTGGACTGCTCGGTCTCTGTCTGAATATCAGTAACCTGTATCATACCTGGCAGTATTCGCAGGAGTCGATGCGTGGGAAGAGTGAACTGGTGAAGGAAAACAGCAGTAACCAGACAAGCAGCGGACTCGACAGGGATTATATCACGCAGTGGAGCTATGGCATCGGAGAGACATGGACATTGCTCGTGCCAAATACCAAGGGTGGGGCATCCATCCCGTTGAGCCAGAATAAGATAGCCATGAACAAGGCTAATCCGGAGTTCATGCAACTGTACCAGCAGCTCGGACAATACTGGGGTGAGCAGCCGGGAACCAGTGGACCGGTATATGTGGGAGCCTTTGTGCTTATGCTCTTTATCCTCGGACTGTTTATCGTGAAAGGACCGATGAAGTGGGCATTGCTTGCTGCCACGATCCTGAGCATCCTCCTCTCATGGGGTAGGAACTTCATGGGATTCACGGATTTCTTCCTCGACTATATCCCGATGTATGCGAAATTCCGAACGGTAGCCTCTATCTTGGTGATCGCTGAGTTTACCATCCCTCTGTTGGCGATGCTCGCATTGAAGAAGATCGTGGAGGACCCGGCTATTCTGACAAAGAATATGAAAGCGTTGGGCGCCAGTTGGCTGTTGACAGCCGGTATCGCCCTGCTCTTTGCCCTAATGCCGTCGGTATTCTTCTCCTCCTTCGTTTCTACTACTGAGATGCACGCCCTGCAGAATGGCATACCCCAGGAATATCTCGGTCCGCTGATTAGTAACCTTACGGAGATGCGTCAGGCGATGTTCACCTCCGATTGCTGGCGTTCTTTCTTCCTGATCACCATCGGTACCTTCCTGTTGTTGCTCTATCGTTACAATAAAATCAAGAGTGAGTATCTCGTGGGTATCTTACTGGTGATGTGTCTCTTGGATATGTGGATGGTGAACAAACGCTATCTGAATGATGAGATGTTCGTTGACAAAACCGAGCGTGACGCCCCTCAAGCCAAGACGAAGACCGATGACTTTATCTTGCAGGATACCACAGACTGTCGTAACTATCGTGTGCTGAACCTGGCTTCGAACACTTTCAATGAGAATGAGACATCCTATTACCATAAGAGCATCGGTGGTTATCATGCCGCCAAACTTCGTCGTTATCAGGAACTGATTGATGCACATATCTCACCTGAGATGACCAGGATGTTCTCCACCATCGCTGAGGCTGCGGGGGATATGACAAAGGTTAACGGCGACAGTATCTATCCGATTTTGAACATGCTAAATACACGCTATGTGATCATGCCATTGCAGGGTGGTGAGACCGTGCCTGTGAAGAACCCGTATGCTTACGGTAACGCATGGTTTGTGGATAAGATCCTGTACGTGGACAATGCGAACCAAGAACTCGACACCACGGGAAAGATCAGTCTGCGTCATGAGTCCGTGGCTGACAAGAAATTCCAGGAAGTGCTCGGTGAGAGTGTCGTGCAAGACGAAGTATCGGTGGTTACCCTCTCCTCTTATGAGCCTAACGAACTGAAATATGAGACATCCTCCGGAAAGGGTGGCATCGTGGTGTTCTCAGAGATTTATTATCCTGGATGGACAGCTACTATCGACGGCAATGTCGCCAAACTGGGACGTGCTGACTATGTGCTGCGTGCCTTGAAGGTGCCCGCAGGCAAGCATCAGATCGTGCTCACCTTCAAACCGAAGTCGATCCATACGACGGAAACCATCGCTTACGTGGCCGGCATCATCCTCTTGCTGGCGCTTCTGGCCGTGTGTTATGTTGAATACAAGAAAAGGAAAAAAGCATGAAGAAGCTATTGTCACTTCCTCCTAACCTCGTAAGTTGTTTCCACGATATCACGGGGAAGAACAAGGAAGAATGGTTTTGTACCAACGACCCCGTCGGAAAGAAACTGGGCAGTGGCGGGGGCAGCACATGGCTGTTGACAGCGGCTTACCGCGATTGGCAACGACAGCAGGGAGGAGACACTGCCGGACAAGGTGATTTCGATACCTGGCTGGCATCGGAGCAGCGTATCCTGCTGCATGCCGGCGGACAGAGTAGGCGCTTGCCTGCCTATGCTCCATCCGGAAAGATTCTCACCCCTATACCTGTCTTCCGCTGGGAACGCGGTCAGCGATTGGAACAAGACCTGCTGTCTTTGCAGATACCTCTCTATGAGCGTATCATGCAGAAAGCACCGAAGACCATCCATACGATGATCGTGAGCGGGGATGTATATATAAGGGCTACAAAACCTCTTCAGCAGATACCTGAGGCTGATGTGATCTGTTACGGATTGTGGTTGACACCGGAGATTGCCAGTCATCACGGGGTGTATGTGTCTTCCAGACAGCATCCCACCACCTTGGAATATATGTTACAGAAACCCTCTGTGCAGACATTGGGTGAACTACAGAAAGACCATTTCTACCTTACCGATATCGGTATATGGTTGTTTTCCGACAAAGCCGTCAAACGGTTGATGGAACGTTCCGTACGTGATGGTGAGATCATCAATTATGACATGTACGGCACTTTCGGACGGGCGTTGGGAACAAATCCACAGTTAGACGATGAATTGCTGAAGGATCTGACAGTGGTAGTATTACCGTTGCCCGGTGGGGAGTTTTACCATTATGGCACATCCCACGAGATTATTTCCTCTACCTTGAGCATTCAGAATCTGGTTCACGACCAGCGGGAGTGGCTTCATCACTCACGTAAGCCCCATCCTTCGATGTTCGTGCAGAATGCTTTCATAGAGACAGAGATAACGGAAGCCAACCAACAACTGTGGATAGAGAACAGTTGGGTGGGCTTAGGTTTCCATCTGGCCAACAAGAATATCCTTACCGGTATACCTGAGAACCATTGGGAGATAACCCTTCGCAGTGGGGATTGCATCGATGTTATACCTATCGGTGAGGAGGAATATGCCGTTCGACCATACGGTTTTGACGATCTCTTCCGTGGGGCGTTGGCAGACGAGAAGACATTATATCTGGGTAAACCTTTTGTTCAGTGGGCAAAAGAAAGAGAACTGGATATCAACATAATAGAAGGAAATGAGGACTTGCAGTCAGCAAGGATATTCCCAGTCTGTAAAAACATTGATGATATCGGACTGTTGTTACGATGGATGATGCATGATCCTTCCCTGACCATGGCTCGTCACTTCTGGCGGGAATGTCGTAAGATAAGTGCCGACGAGATAAGTGCAGAAGCTAATTTACGTCGTCTGACACAACAGCGTGATGCGTTCAGGGCAGACAACTGGCGTGCATTAGCCCGTAATTATGAACATAGCGTGTTCTATCAAGTTGATTTGCTCGATGCTGCCCAGGCATTTCATCAGAATGACATCCCGTTGCCTCTGCCTATCTCCAAGGATGCACCGTTGTTGACACAGATACACGACCAGATGTTCCGCAGTGAGGTGTTAAGGTTACAGGGTGATGAGATGCTGGCACAGAGCAAACAACATGAGCAGCAGGCCTTCTCATTGTTGAGGGAAGGATTTACCGGAAGGGTACTGCAGGAAAAACAGACACCGGTGAAGTCGGTCTATCACGATCAGATCGTATGGGCCCGTTCCCCTGTGAGAATAGACATCGCCGGTGGTTGGACAGATACTCCTCCTTACTGTCTGATGGAGGGAGGAAACGTGGTGAACATAGCCATTGAACTGAATGGACAACCCCCGTTGCAGACATATATCCGACCGTGTCCGCAGCATCATATCGTGCTCAGAAGCATAGACTTAGGAGCGATGGAGGTGGTGGAGGATTACGCACAACTGTCTGACTTCAACAAGGTGGGCAGTCCGTTCTCCATCCCCAAGGCAGCCCTTGCCTTATCCGGCTTCCTTCCGGGCTTTAGCACAGAACCCTATGATAGTCTTGAACATCAGTTGCAGGCTTTCGGCAGTGGTATAGAGATAACCCTCTTGTCGGCAGTGCCTGCAGGCAGTGGTCTGGGCACCAGCAGTATCCTTGCTGCTACGGTCTTAGGTGCTCTGAATGATTTCTGCGGACTGGCATGGGATAAGAATGAGATCGGTAACCGTACACTGGTGCTTGAGCAGTTGCTGACCACCGGTGGCGGATGGCAGGACCAGTATGGCGGATTACTGAGAGGTGTCAAACTCCTTCAGACTGATCGTGGCTTTGAGCAAACACCTGTGGTACGCTGGTTGCCGACCGAACTGTTTACCCAACCCGAATACAAACCTTGTCATCTGTTGTATTATACCGGCATCACCCGTACGGCAAAAGGCATCCTCGCAGAGATCGTCAGAAGGATGTTCCTCAACGAACATCATGAGCTGGAGCTCCTCCGAGAGATGAAACATCATGCGATGGATATGTATGAGACCATCCAACTGGCTAACTTCGAGAAGATGGGTAGGTTGGTGGGTAAGACGTGGATGCAGAATATGACGATCGACAGTGGTACCTGTCCGCCGGCGATTGCCCAGATGATCAACATGGTGGATGACCTGTGTCTGGGTTATAAGCTCTGTGGGGCCGGTGGCGGAGGATTCCTCTATCTCGTGGCAAAAGATACTGAGGCAGCTGCACGGGTGAAACAGATCCTTCACGAACGGCGGTTGAACGACAGTGCACGCTTCGTAGAGATGTCGCTCAGCAGAGAGGGTTTACAGGTGAGTAGGAGTTAACCATATAGATACGGAGGAATGATGGAGTTCAGGACGAAGGTGATTATCCCACGCAGCAACTGGCAGTTTGAGCCTTGTGAGAAAGTGCTGTTTGTCGGTTCTTGCTTCGCAGAGCATGTCGGCAGGCGTTTCACCCAGGAGAAATTCCGTACGGTCATCAATCCTTTCGGCGTGATGTACAATCCTGTCAGTGTGGGACATACGATAGACAGGCTGTTGTCATCCGATGCGTCTCTTCAAGAGGATGTCGTCTCATTGATGAATGTTGATGACCGGCTCAGTAAGGTGGTGATCACCCTGGGTACTAATCATGTGTATATCCTGAAGGAAACGGGTGAGGTGGTGGATAACTGTCAGAAACGTCCTGCAGTCCTCTTTGAGGAAAAAGCTTTGACCGTGAAAGAATGTGCTCAGTCATTGTTCTCTACCATCGGGAAACTGGTGGCATGGAACCCACAGATACAGATCCTCATCACCGTCAGTCCGATCCGTTATGCCAAATACGGGTATCACGAGAGTAATCTCTCAAAAGCTACGCTCTTGCTGGCTTGTCAGCAGGCCGTGGAGCATGAGCCTGATCATGTGACCTATTTCCCCGCTTATGAGATTATGAACGATGAGTTGCGCGACTACCGTTTTTATGCCGCCGATATGCTCCATCCTTCTGAGCAGGCTGTGGAATATATCTGGGAACGACTCTCGGAGCATTTCTTCTCAGAGGCAACCCTTCAGTTCCTGGAGGATTACCGGCCCGTCCGTCAGGCCCTGAATCACCGGCCTTTTAGGCCCGAAAGCCCGGCCTATAGTACCTTTTTGAGAAATACAAAGGAAAAGGTGGGGCAGTTGTCAGAAAAATATCCTACCTTTGCCCTTACAGAGGAGGAAAGAAAACTTTTAGAAAGGAATAACTTATGATCTATCCTATAGAGAAAGTAACAGCCTTGATAGGTGCACGCTGTTTTGGAAGA
>JAEEZP010000023.1 GCA_016291915.1 Prevotella sp.
CAGTAGATATTTATTAAAACTATAAACCTAAAAATTTAAGATCATGATTATCGGTATTCCAAAAGAAATTATGCACGACGAGAATCGCGTGGCATGTACTCCAGAGACAGTAGGTAAGTTTGTTAACGACGGTTTCAAAGTGCTCGTTGAGAAATCTGCCGGTGAGGGTGCTTTGTATCACGATGAAGACTACCTGAAAGCTGGTGCTACACTGGTAGAGGATCCCGTAGAGATCTACGACAATGCAGAGATTATCCTCAAAGTGAAAGAGCCGCTGTTCAACGAGAAGTTGGGCAAGCATGAGGTAGAACTGATGCACAAAGGTCAGTATCTGATTACCTTCATCCACCCCGCATCTCCCGTTAACCACGAGATGGTAAAGAAGCTTACCAAGCAGGGTGTTACTGCAATCACACTGGATGGTATCCCACGTATCTCACGTGCCCAGAATATGGACGCCCTGACATCCATGAGTACTTGTGCTGGTTACAAGGGAATCTTGATGGCGGCCAACCACCTGACCACCTTCATGCCACAGATGTTTACTGCTGTAGGTCGCATCGAGCCGGCTAAGGTCATGGTTATCGGTGTTGGTGTTGCAGGTCTGCAGGCTTTGGCAACAGCAAAGCGTCTGGGTGCTATCACTTACGCTGCCGACATCCGTCCGATGGCTGCTGAAAATGCAGGCAGTCTGGGTGCCAAGAAGGTAGAGACCGGTGTTCCCGCCGAGCTCGCTGTTGGTGAGGGTGGCTATGCTCTTCGTTTGCCGGATGATGTATTGATGGTTGAGCGTGAGAAACTGACAGAGACTATCCAACAGATGGATATCGTATTCTGCTCTGCCTTGATCCCAGGTAAGGTAGCTCCTATCATCATCACTGAGGAAATGGTGAAGGGTATGAAACGTGGTTCTGTGATCGTTGACATTTCTATCGACCAGGGTGGTAACTGTGAGCTGACTCCTGCCGGTGATGTGGTGACAAAATACGGTGTAACCCTGATGGGTGTGAAGAATATCCCAGGCTTACTCCCCACCAGTTCTACATGGATGTTCTCCAACAACATGTATAACCTCGTGAAATATCTGGTTAAGGAAGGTAAGGTTGTACTCGACCGCAACGATGAGATCGTAGCTAAGAGCTTGGTATGTATCGATGGTGAGTTGGTACATGTAGGTGCTCGTGAGGCAATGGGGTTAAACTAATCATTAAAGATATAGAATGATACACCCTGTCATCCTGATTTTAGTATTTCTGGTTTGTACGGTCTGTGGATATTTCATTATCAAGACCGTACCCAGTCTGCTTCATACCCCACTGATGTCGGGTATGAATGCCTTGTCGGGTGTTACCATCGTTGGTGCCATCACCGCTACAGGCTACTCTTTCCTGTCTAACTCCGGTGTTTCCGTGGCAGCTCAGGTGATTGGTATGTTAGCCATTATCCTGGCCACTATCAATGTGGTGGGTGGTTTCGGTATCACTCATCGGATGCTTCGCATGTTTAACAAGAAAAACAAGGAGTAGGCTATGATGACGATACAGATTATTATCAGCGTTCTGCTGTCTATAGCAGTGCTGGTGGGCATCTCGATGATGAGTAAGGTGCGCACAGCTGTCAATGGTAACCTGTTGTCAGCATTAGCCATGCTCGTAGGCGTGGTCGCCACCTTATTATATAGTGGGGTGTTATCTGCATGGACCATCTACCCGGCTATTATCATCGGCGCAATGATCGGTGCTATAATGGCACAGCGGGTGAAGATGATACAGATGCCGCAGATGGTAGCCCTCTTTAACGGACTGGGCGGTGGTGCCTCTGCCTTGGTGGGAATACTCTCTGCCACCATGTTGGGGTTCAGTGCGGAGCAACAGGCTGAGATGACTGCCACCGGTTATCTGCCCTTTGTGAAATTCACAGCCATGCTGGCCATTGCCATCGGTACGATTACATTGGTGGGTAGTCTGATTGCTGCAGGAAAGTTGCACAGGGTATTGCCCCAAAAGCCGATTGTATTACCTAACCACTCCCTTTATACCATCATCTTCCTGCTGCTGACTGTAGGTTTGGTGATTGCCAGTATCTGGGATAGTAATATGACCGTGCTCGTGGTTGCATGTATCATCACCTCTTGTCTTTTCGGAGTTCTCTTCTCTATCCGTGTGGGTGGTGCCGACATGCCTATCACCATTTCCTTACTCAACTCATTATCCGGTGTGGCTGGAGCCATTGCCGGTATGGCCATCAGTGATATCTTCCTGGTAGCAGTAGGTGGTATCGTAGGTGCCTCCGGACTGTTGCTGACACAGATTATGTGTCGGGCCATGAACAGGAGTCTGATGAGTATTCTACTTGGTGGTAAGGCACCAAAGAAGAAGGACACATCTGCCGCAAAAGAGAAGGTGGAGGATAAAACGGAAGAACCTGTTGCAAAAGAGGAGCCGGTAGTCAAGAAGACAGCAGCCGATGTTCTTGCTGAGGCAAAGGAAGTGATCATCGTTCCCGGTTATGGAATGGCTCTGGCACAGGCACAGCATCAGGTGAAGCAGTTGGCTGATCTCCTCGAGGGGCGTGGTGCTCATGTGCGCTATGCCATCCACCCCGTCGCAGGACGCATGCCCGGTCATATGAACGTGCTGTTAGCTGAGGCTGACGTGCCTTATGAGCAACTCTATGAGATGGAGCAGATCAACGACGACTTCAAAAATGTCGATGTGGCTGTGGTCATCGGTGCGAGTGATGTGCTCAACCCGGCTGCAAGAAACGCTGAGGGTACTCCTATCTATGGTATGCCGGTACTCAACGTGGATGAGGCACCACAGGTGGTGATCTGTAACTACGACCTCAAACCGGGTTATGCCGGTGTGGAGAATCCGCTTTATTCCCGTCAACAGGGTGTCTATCTCGAGTTGGGCGATGCCAAGGAAACGTTACAGCGACTGATCTCTGGTATTCATAATGTCGGTAAGGAGACAACCGAAGCACCTCAAGAGGAGAAGGTTACAACACCGACGAAAAAACCATTAGAAGAGGTTCTCAGACAAGCTAAGGAAGTGATCATCGTTCCCGGTTATGGTATGGCGCTGGCACAGGCACAGCATCAGGTGAAACAGTTGGCTGATCTCCTCGAGGGGCGTGGTGCTCATGTGCGCTATGCCATCCACCCCGTTGCAGGACGCATGCCCGGTCATATGAACGTGCTGTTGGCAGAGGCTGACGTGCCTTACGAGCAACTCTATGAGATGGAGCAGATCAACGACGACTTCAAAAATGTCGACGTAGCCGTGGTCATCGGTGCGAGTGATGTACTCAACCCGGCTGCAAGAAACGCTGTGGGTACTCCTATCTATGGTATGCCGGTTCTCAACGTGGATGAGGCTCCACAGGTTATAATCTGCAACTACGACCTCAAACCGGGTTATGCCGGAGTAGAGAACCCGCTTTATTCCCGTCAACAGGGTGTCTATCTCGAGTTGGGCGACGCCAAGGAGACATTACAACGAATCATTGCCCTACTCCATTAAGACCAATTACAGTGTTTAGCTAATTTTTTTAACCTCCGGAGAGTTTTCTTCGGAGGTTATTTGGTTTATTGGAAATTAAGAAGTACCTTTGCAATCGACTTACAAACGGTAAGTCAAGGGGTGCCCACCGTGGGTGGGCTGAGATTAGACCCTCATAACCTGATCCGGATCATGCCGGCGTAGGGATAAAAGAGCACAAAAGACTTATGATGATTCTTCCTCAAGAAGATAGAAATCCGTTAGGATCACACATTTAAGTCGCCCCTTCTGTTACATGTTTAATTTCAACAAGATGAAAAAGTATTTCATGACAGTATTGGCACTTATGTGCATCATGACTGTTTGTAATGCACAAAGTGCAGAGAATGCAGATTCTCTCCGTATGGAAGAGTTGCAGGAAGTAGTAGTAAAAGCTGTGAGAGTACAGAAGAATGCTCCCTTTGCCGTTGCCAACATCAAGAAAGATGAGTTGCAGTCATTCTCAAAGACTGGTAAAGAGCTTCCTTTCCTTTTCTCACGTACACCTGGTGTGATGGGATGGAGCGAGAACGGTCTGGGCGTCGGCACCTCTCATCTCCGAATCCGCGGTGCAAGTGATTCCCGAATCAATATCACGATCGATGGCGTGCCATTAAACTCTCCTGAAGACCAATGTGTCTTCTGGGCAAACATGAACAGTTATGCCTCTTTATTAGGAAGTGTTCAGATACAGAGAGGTGTTGGAACCTCCACCAATGGTGACGGTGCCTTCGGTGGTACTGTTGCCCTCTCCACAAAAACGCCCTCTGAGAAAGCAGAGGGAGAAGTGTCACTGTCTTATGGCTCTTATAACACCATCAATGTGGGAGGATCTTTCTCCACGGGTCTGTTATGGAACCATTTGATTTTCGATGGTGCCTACCATGAAACAAGCACCGACGGGTTTATCCACGGAACAGAGGGAAGATCAGGAAGTTACTATGGTGGTCTGACTTGGTTGGGCGATAAATTCGTTATCCGGTATAAAAACATCGGTAACTTCGAGAAGACAGGACAGGCTTGGAATGGCATAACCGCCGGTGATGATGACATGAGCCTGATGGATGGCACAAAAGGCATCAAGACTGGTATCAAGTCTTATGAAGATATGTACAAGGTTGGCCTCGGAAGGTACAACTCTCTCTTCGAGCGGCTTACCTATGATAACGAAGGTAATTTTGCAAAAGATGCCAACGGCAATTACATCACTGAGCGTTACAAGATGACAGACGGCTCATACTGGCCTAAGACTACCGATAACTTCTGGCAGAACCATAATATTCTCTCAGCAGCATGGAACATGAACGAACATCTTTCCACGACTGCCTCATTGCATTATACCCATGGTTACGGTTACTACAAAGAGTTCCGCTATCAGAATAAAATCAAGAAACTGGGACTGCCCAATACGACTTATGGCTACGATGCCATCGGCAATATCAAACGTACCGACTGGGTGCGCGATAAAGGATATTACCAGGATACCTACGGATTGATATGGAGCATGAACTACAAGGATGACCAGTGGGATATCATCGGAGGACTGAGTCTTCAGAACTTTGTCAGCGATCACTTCGGTTATATCCCCTATGTCTCCGAGCCACAGCTGAATAATCTTCTCCTCAACAAGGGTAAATACCAGTATTATGACTCCGATGCAGAGAAATTCGACGGCAACGCTTATATCAAGATTGCCTATGCCATCACACCGTCGTGGAATGTCTTCGCCGACATGCAGTATCGCCATGTGGGATATAACACCGACGGGTATAACGACAAGTTTGTCTATAACAAGGCCACTTACCTCTACGACAAACATTACCTCGATATTGATGAGAAATACGATTTCCTCAATCCGAAGGCCGGTTTCAGTTACATCAATAACGGACACCGTTTTTATGGTTCAGTGGCCATAAGCCATCGGGAGCCGGAGCGCAACAACTTCACCGACAACGGATATTATCCTGCACCAAAGGCGGAGTCGCTGCTCGACTATGAATTAGGATATCAATATGCTGGCAGCAAATGGCATGCCGGAGCCAACCTCTATTACATGGACTACTCTAACCAATTCGTACAAAACGGATTAGTGAGCGAAATCGGCGAACCGCTTACCACCAATGTAAAGGATTCCTACCGCATGGGTATCGAACTGTCTGCCGGATGGAATATCACACCATGGCTGACGATTGAAGGCAATGCCGCACTGAGCAGCAACAAGATCAAGGATTTCGACGAGTATGTGGAGGACTGGGATGACTGGGACTATGGTGATGACCAGGTGGGAAGACAGGCCGCTATGGAGAAATATCACATTGACGGTAACGGCGACGAACTGCGTCAGTTCCATTATGACAACTCTACCCTCGCCTTCTCTCCCTCTGTGCTCTTGAACGGGTTTATCAACTTACATTGGAATAGCATACAGGCTACCTGGCACACAGGATACGTAAGTCGTCAATATCTCGACAATACAGCCAATAAGGATCGTTCTCTCGACGGGTATACTACATCTGACCTGAGTATTAACTGGCAGATGATGAAGCCGACAGGTAAGAAAGTCATGGGAATAAAAGAGATTGTCTTGGGTATCAACTTCAATAACGTGTTCAACAAACATTACGCTGCCGGTGGTTGGGTATATTCTGCCATCGCAGAAAGTTACTGTCATTCCAACGACAACCGCTACTATCAAATCGGTTTCATGCCCATGGCTGGATTTACCTCAATGGCAAACATAACGTTAAAATTCTGATGAACGATTTTCTTGCCGCCCATTGGCTTGACATGCTCACCACCGTACTCGGACTGGCCTATATCCTATTGGAATACAGGGCCAGTATCTGGTTGTGGGCTGTAGGCTTCGCCATGCAGTCACTGGGTATCGTACTCTACTACCAGAAAGGACTCTATGCAGACTGCGGCATGGAGTTCTATTACTTAGCCATGACCGTGTATGGATTCTTCAACTGGGTAAGGAAGCCGAAAGTACAAGACAGTAATAGGAAGGATGAAAGCACAGGGACGCCCATCACCCATTTTCCACGACGGTTGGCCATTAGATGGGCTGTAGCTACGCTCATTATCTGGGCTGCTATCTACTGGTTTCTTAGCACCTGCACCGACTCCCGTGTACCTATTGCCGACTCATTCACAACAGCACTCAGCGTCGTGGGAATATGGGCATTGGCACGGAAATACTTAGAGCAATGGCTCATCTGGATTGTCGTGGATATCGTTACCAGTGCCCTCTATTTCTACAAAGACATCCCTTTCAAAGCCTCGTTATACGCTCTCTATGTGGTGATCGCCGTGTTGGGATTCTTTAAGTGGAAACGTATGATGGACGAGTATACGAGTAAACAAGTAAACGAGTATACGAGTAAACAAGTAAACAAGTAAACGAGTAGACGAGTTGCAGGGTAGGTTTTATCCCTACCCGGAAGAGATATGAATATCATTGACATAATTAAAGGTTGCCGATCGGCAACCTTTATTATTTCAGTTTGAAAGCATTCTCAATACTACAGATATCTTCCGAGAATGACTTGTCGATCTTCAAACGTTTCTCCACCTGTGAACAGCTATGGATTACTGTGGAGTGGTCACGCCCTCCGATGAGTTTACCGATACGTGACGTCGGCATCTTGGTATATTTCAGTGCTAAGTACATAGATACCTGTCGGGCATTGACATATTCCTGTTTACGACTCTTACCCGATACCGCAGCGGTACTGACATTGAAATGATGGCATACCGTGGTGATGATATCATCAATCGTCAGCGGACGGTCATCGGTCTTCACGGCCCGTTTGATGACACGCTCAGCCAGACGCATGTCTATATTACTGTTATATACGACACTATAAGCTAACAGCGAGTTGATCACGCCCTCCAAGTCACGTACACTGCCATTGGCAGTCTTGGCGATATACAAGATCACATCTTTCGGTATCTGCAGTCCGTCACGCTTGATCTTACTGTTGAGGATATCCACACACAACTGCTCATTGGGCTTCTCCAATTCTGCTATCAAACCACAGGAGAACCTGGTGAGCAGACGGTCATTCATACCTTTCAGATCCACCGGAGGACGGTCGGAAGCAAGAATGATACGCTTACCGTTTCTAAAGAGATGATTAAAGATATGGAAGAACGTGTCCTGTGTCCTCGTGGCAGTCATCCATTCCTGAATGTCATCCACGATCAGGATATCTATCGTCTGATAGAAAGCAATGAAGTCGTTGATCTTATTCTGCAAGGTAGCATTGGTATATTGCACCTGGAAGAGACGAGCACTGACATAGAGTATTCTCTTCTGAGGATACAACTCCTTGGCACGCACACCGATAGCATTGATAAGATGCGTCTTGCCACAACCGGAAGGTCCATAGATGAACATCGGATTGAACTGGGTGGTGGAAGGATGCTCAGCAATCGAGAGACCGATAGACCGAGACAGACGGTTACTGTCGCCTTCGATAAAGTTAGCAAAGGTATGGTGGGGATCCAACTGACTGTCAATATCCTGAGCAGCCACCTCCATGACCGATGGTGATTGATTGCCACGGGTCTTGGGCTGTGCCTTCTCAATATCTCCCACAGGATCCGGCTCAACAGTCACATTGATATGGTTGTCCTTATCCGTAAGAATACTGTAGTTCAACTTGATACCCTTCCCATAACAACGAGTAAGCACCTTGCGCAACAGATCAACATAGTTCTCTTCCAAGTATTCGTAAACGAACTGACTTGGAACCTGCACCAGGATAGTCTTCGAAGACGGTGAATACGACTCGAAGACGATTGGCTTGAACCAGGTGTTAAACTGCTGTTCTGAGACGTTTTCCTGAATCAACTGGAGACAGTTCTCCCAGAGCGCACGTGGATTAATACTCATATACCTTTTAAAAAACTCAGCAATAAAAAGTGGCCACTGGCAGCCACTTGTTTTCAAGATGCAAATTTCGGAAAAAATATTATAACTTGCAAATCTGTTTTTTTGAAATCATTCTGTAATGTTTCGCAAATACCCCTTTTTCAGTCGTTTTCATTTGATGTTTCCAAACAAAGAAAAATATGCTGTTGCATATAAAAAAGACTTTGAAGAACAGACACTTACAAAATCTTTACAAATTGCATGTACAGCCCCTCATTTATGTGCATTATACACGTTAACTTTCTTTCTGATAGACGTTTCCACTATTTCATTTAAAGTGCTATTTAAGCGACAGTCTATTTAGACCATTTTTAAATAAGTATTATTTATCCTTCTTTCCGAACAAAGAAAAGTGTACATAGCGCTTCGGATGTTCCCGCAAGTTATTCAACAGGGAATCCACATCAGACATGGTGGTATTGAGGTTCCTGTACAACTGTGGGTCACGCAGCATCAGCCCTATCGATCCCTCGGGGTTGTTCAACTGTTTTGTCAGTTGTTGTACATTATCCAAGGTGACATTCACCTTCGACATGGTGGTATTGATATCAACACTTGCTAACTGTTTGTTCAAGTTGCCGGTGAGCTGTGTCGTATTATCCAGCACACTGTTTGCCTGCGTCATCAGCGAAGGCACATTCTTGTTCAGTTGTCCCACAAGGGTATTCAACTGATTGGTGGTTGTCACGAGATTACCGGATACCGACTGTACATGATGGAGGGTCTGGGCAATGGCAGGATCGGCCAGGATCGTATTCAGACTACCAAGGATACTGTCAAGTTTCGGCAACATCTTCTCTACCGTCGGAACCATAGCACTGAGTTTCCCTACGGTACCGCTGCTGACGGATCCTTCTATCACTCCCCCCTCCTCGATACGTTCCTGAGGATTATCGGCCAGCAACAGGTTCACCTGCAGGTTGCCAAGCATATCACTGACGATCTCCGCCGTGCTTCCCTTAGGAATACGGAGGTGACGGTCAATACCCACCATGACCTTGATATCCTCCTGCTGTTCGTAATCGAATAGGATATTCTTCACCGTACCCACCCTATATCCATCGGCATAGATAGGACTGGAACTGCTCAATCCGGAGATATTCTTGAATGTCATATAGTAGTTGGTGTCTGACGTAAAGAGGTTCAGGCCCTTCAAGAAATTCAACCCGAAGAACAATACGATCAGAGCGACGATGGCCACCAGTGCTATTTTAATTTCCCTTTTCATCTTTTCTCATCTGTTTATTAACGTGAACGTTTGGCACGATATTCCTTTATGGCCTGCTGCACATCAACCTTTCTGTTATCCTTGAAGGCAATGATGAAAGCCTGCGGGAATTTCTCAGCAAGAGTTTTCCGTAATTGGTAAATCTCATTATAATTCGTAGAGGCCCCTATCGTGTACTTATACATATTCCCTTCCTGGTAATAATACACATCCTTCTCACCCTTGAACTGGCGGTCAGAGATTTTCAGGAGACGGTCGGTCACCATGATCTGTACCTTGAAGACAGGATCGGCATTTGCAGGAGCCGTCACTTTCTCGGGGTTATCCATCAATCCGGCAACCTTCGGTTGTGTTTTCGGTTGTGTCTCCGGTTCTGCGGGTTTCTCTTTCACCACGGCAACAGGCTGTTCTTTCGGGGGATTCTTTTTCTTCTCCTGACGGTCTGTCTCCTGCGGAGGAACAACAGTAGGAATATTCACCTGTGTCGTCGGTTCTGCGGCATAAGGTACGGTAATACCCTTATGGTATTTCCTCTTATAACGTAGAAAAGCCTTGTAGATACCTTTTCCCAGGGCATCAATGCCCGCAGCGCTGTTCAGATAATTCTCCTCTTCCTGACTGGTGATAAATCCCAGTTCTATCAGACAACTGGGCATAGAGGTGGCACGTAAGACCAGGAATCCTGCCTGATGCACCCCTTTGTTCACGCGCCCTGCCGTCTCACAGGCATCTTTCTGGATCATCTTCGCCAGTTCTACGCTCTTCGCCATATTCTTATCCTGCATGAACTCAAAGATAATATAACTCTCCGAGGAGTTAGGGTCGAAGTCTTCATAGTGCTGCTTATAGTCTTTCTCCACGAGGATGGCCGCATTCTCACGTTTTGCTACCTCGAGGTTATCCGCCGCACGGTGCATACCGAGTGTATAAACCTCAAAACCACGTGCCACCCTGCCGTTGGGCAAGGAATTGGTGTGTACGGAGATAAAGAGATCGGCTTTATTTCTGTTGGCGATATTCGCACGCTCATTCAACGGGATGAACACATCCGTCTTACGAGTGTATATCACCTTGACGTCGGGACAGTTACGTTCCACATAAGCACCGAAGGCCAGGGCGACATTCAGGTTGATATTCTTCTCTTTCGACTTTGCACCTAACGCACCGGCATCCTTTCCCCCGTGTCCGGGATCGATAACAAGGACAAACTTATCGTTGTTTGCAGCCAGGGCGACAGCAAATACCGATACGATCATCGTGATTATCAACAAACAACGTCTTATCATATACGTGCAAAGATAAATGTTTTATATGATTTAATGAATTAACATCCCTGATATTTATCATTATTTAAGGCAATGGCATGACTACTCGTCACGACTCAAAACCAATGTCACGCTAACGCCTTTCAGATCCGCTCCCATCGGAGGATTCTCCTTTGTCACCGTCACTACCACCATCTCTACCTGCAGAAAGGTATCGATGATACGCTGGCCGATACGTCCTGCCACATGTTCCAATAACTTGGAAGGCATCATCATCTCCTCCTTCACCAACTCATAGATGGTGCCGTAGTTCAGAGTGTCCGTCAGTTCGTCAGAATAAACAGCCTTCTTCAGATCACCCATCACCTGCAGGTCCACGACGAAAGAGCCTCCCGTCTTCTGCTCCTGCGGCAACACACCATGATAGGCATGAAACCGCAGGCCGGACAGCGTGATATGACAACCTTTTACTACCATAGCCGCACTCCTATCCGCATCTGCTGGCACCACAGTTCGTACAGATCAGGCAGCCCTCCTGATAGACCAGGCTCTCCTGTCCACAGTTCGGACATTTCTGTCCTTTTGCCTGTGTACCGTCAGAGATATATTTCTTCAGTGCTCTCTCCACACCGTTCTTCCAGGTGTTGATACTCTCATCACTGAGCTGCAGCGATGCCACCAGACGGATGACATGGTCGATAGGCATCCGGTAACGCAACACACCGGAGATCAGCTTGGCATAGTTCCAGTATTCGGGGTTGAACTTCTCACTCAGTCCCTCCACCGTTGTCTTATAACCGCGTTTATTCTCAAACTGGAAGTCGTAACGCTTTGTGCCATCTTCATTCTGCTGCTTGATGATCTTACCCTTCGTCACTGTCTTCGGCAGTACGATACCCTCATCGTCATCCTGCAGACCGGTGAAGATCTCATAGGGATAACCATCGAGCAATCCCACGAAGGCCACCCATTTCTCTTTGTTGTTCTGGAAACGCACCACATCACACTCGAGTACCTGCGGACGTACCTCAGTGACGACAGGGTGTTTGCAAGGAGCAACTTCTGCCTTTTCTTTCTCCTTCTTTTTCTTTTCATCCACTTGGATCATCACACCGGCACGCGAACCGTCACGATAAATCGTACATCCCTTACAACCGGTACGCCAAGCCTCTACATAGAGTCGGTTCACCAAGGTCTCGTCAACATCATTGGGAAGGTTGACGGTAACGGAGATCGAGTGATCAACCCACTTCTGGATGGCTCCCTGCATACGTACCTTCATCAACCAGTCCACATCATTGGCTGTCGCTTTATAATAAGGTGAGCGGGCAACGATATCATCCAGCTCTTCCTGCGTATAACGCTTCTCTGTATCGATACCGTTGATCTTCATCCAGTCCAGGAACTTCTTGTGATAGACGATATATTCCTCAAAACTGTCACCCACCTCGTCGACAAAGTCCACATGCACATTGGTATCATTCGGATTCACCTTTCTACGACGCTTATACACAGGCATGAATACGGGCTCGATACCGCTGGTGGTCTGTGTCATCAATGAGGTGGTACCCGTGGGAGCTATCGTCAGACAAGCAATGTTCCTGCGTCCGCTCTTCGCCATACGCTCATAGAGGGCGGGATCGGCTTCCTTGATACGAAGGATAAAGGGATTGGCAGCCTCACGCTTGGCATCATAGATGGCAAAAGCACCACGCTCCTCGGCCATCGTCACCGATGAGTCATAAGCACTTAACGCCAATGTCTTATGAACCTTGACAGAGAAGTCAGTAGCCTCCTGCGTACCGTAGCGCAAGCCCATGGCAGCGATCATATCGCCTTCGGCGGTGATACCCACACCCGTACGACGACCCTTCGAACTCTTCGCCTTGATCTTCTCCCACAGATGATATTCCGAGCTCTTCACCTCCTTACTCTGCGGATCGTTCACCACCTTATTCATTATAAGGTCTATCTTCTCCAGTTCCAGATCCACGATATCGTCCATCAGGCGCTGTGCCAGACCGACATGTTTGCGGAACAAGTCAAAGTCGAAGTATGCATCCTTGGTAAACGGGTTGACCACATAACTGAAGAGGTTGATGCTCAGCAGGCGGCAGGAGTCATACGGACACAAAGGAATCTCTCCGCACGGATTGGTGCTCACCGTACGGAACCCTAAGTCGGCATAACAGTCAGGGATGCTCTCTCTGAGGATGGTATCCCAGAACAGCACACCCGGCTCAGCACTCTTCCAAGCATTATGCACGATCTTCTCCCACAGATCTTTGGCACGGATGGTCTTCTTCATGTCAGGATTGTCACTGTCCACTGGGAACTGCTGCACATACAACTTATCATTGACAGCTGCCTCCATGAACTCATCATCGATCTTCACACTGACGTTGGCACCCGTCACCTTACCCTCGGTCATCTTCGCATCGATGAAAGCCTCACTGTCGGGATGCTTGATACCCACGGAGAGCATCAACGCACCGCGTCTGCCGTCCTGCGCCACCTCACGCGTACTGTTACTGTAACGCTCCATGAAAGGAACGAGACCCGTGGATGTCAATGCGGAGTTGTTCACCGGCGATCCCTTCGGACGGATATGCGTCAGGTCATGCCCCACACCGCCACGGCGCTTCATCAGCTGCACCTGCTCCTCATCGATACGGAGGATAGCACCATAGGAATCGGCATCACCGTCGAGCCCGATCACGAAACAGTTGCTCAGCGACGCCACTTGGAAGTTGTTGCCGATACCGGTCATCGGACTACCTGCCGGTACGATATATCTGAAATGATCCAGGAGTGAGAAGATCTCCTCTACGCTCACCGGATTCTTATACTTTTTCTCTATACGTGCTATCTCACGGGCGATACGCCAATGCATGTCTTCGGGACTCTTCTCGTAGATATGCCCGAAACTGTCTTTCATCGCATATTTGTTCACCCAAACCCGCGCTGCGAGCTCGTCGCCTTTAAAATATTCCAAAGAAGCCTGAAAAGCTTCATCATAGGGGTATGTAGTCTTATTCATCAGTAATATATAATAATGTGAATTCTAAAAAAATGATTTTTCTCAGTAAATTTCCTTGCAAAGGTAGCATAATTTGTTCATATTGCCAAATATATATTTGTAAATGTTTTCCGTTTTGGACAACTTTGAAGAAGAATGACAGAATAAAGTTTTCTAAAACGAATCATCAAATAATTGGGAAAAAACTCTTGATTGTCACTTTTTTAATGTATCTTCGCACCAAAATAGTATATCATGGAAAGTTTAAGGAATAGAAGAAGTATCAGAAAATATGCAGGCAGGGATGTTTCCGATCTGTTGTTAAACGACCTGCTGCTTCAAGCGGAGCGCACACAGACGATGGGCAACCTGCAACTATATAGTGTGGTCATTACGCGTGACCGTCAGAAGAAAGAGCAACTGGCACCTGCTCATTTCAACCAACCGATGGTGACAGGTGCTCCTGTGGTGCTCACTTTCTGTGCCGACTTCCGCAGGACATCCCTGTGGGCGGAGAACAGGAAGGCGACACCGGGATATGGCAATTTCCTGTCGTTCATCAATGCCATGAGCGACACCTTATTATATTGTCAGACATTCTGCAACCTGGCAGAGGAGGAAGGGTTAGGCTATTGCTACCTGGGCACCACTGTCTATATGCCGGAGATGATCATCGACGCGCTACAACTGCCGAAGTTAGTGATGCCCGTAGCCACCATCACCTTGGGGTGGCCGGAGGAGAATCCTCCGTTGAGCGACCGTCTGCCCCTGGAAGCCATCATCCATCATGAGACATTCCAAGACTACACCCCCGAGCGCATCGACCGTTTTTATGCGGTGAAAGAGGCTCTTCCTGAGAACCAGCACTTTGTGGAGATCAACAACAAGGAGACACTGGCGCAGATCTTCACCGACATCCGTTATACGAAGAAAGACAACGAGGCGATGTCGGAAGGTTTGCTGCGGGCCCTGAAGAAGCAAGGGTTTGTTTAGTTCATAGTTCATAGTTTAGAGTTTAGAGTTTAGGGTTGTAGGGGTAGGGGTTATCCCTACCCGCAAACAACATTCGGAAATAAATTGAAAATAATTATCAACCATATGAGCAATTACCAAATACCACAACCAGATTCAATCTATCAGTTATTCCGTGCGTTAAACAACGTGCCACGCCCCTCATGGCATGAGGAGAAGGCGGCCGACTGGCTTTGTCAGTTTGCCGAG
>JAEEZP010000244.1 GCA_016291915.1 Prevotella sp.
CATGTGTCGAAAAACGACAGACTGATTGCCACGGGCTATTATGGTATCGCCCTTACCCTGAAGGATCATCCTAACGATGGTAACGGCATCGGCAGGGTGGTGAGAGAAATTAAAAGTGACGGCTCCTTTGGTCCGATCTATTTCATCCGTTATAATCACGGCTTTAACGAGAAGAACACCGATTATCCTTTTTACAAGAAATCAAAAGACAAAGGGTTTGTCAAGGCGGTTGACGAGATCCTGGCTGATGCCACACAACGTATGCAATGGGTGGAGGAGGCTGATAAGGATGACCCGCTGATACCCTTACATAAAGACTACAAAGCGTTCTGTTATTATACCTTACCCGACGGACGTATCGTCGGCTTGTGGAAACATGCCTTGCAGAGTATCAGTGAAGACCGGGGAGAGACATGGCGTGAGCCAGCCACTCGGGCACCGGGCTTTGTGAACAGTAATGCGAAAATCTGGGGACAGCGGTTGTCTGACGGTACGTACGCCACTGTCTATAACCCCGCGGAATATCGTTGGCCGTTGGCCATTAGCCTGAGTAAAGACGGTTTGGAATATACCACGCTGAACCTCGTACACGGAGATATCACCCCTGAGCGCCACGGCGGAGGATATAAGAATTACGGTCCGCAATATACCCGTGGTATTCAGGAAGGTAACGGCACACCGCCGGACGGAAACCTATGGGTGACCTACTCGCATAACAAGGAGGATATGTGGGTGAGTAAGATCGTGGTTCCTGTATTGACGAAGGCCACCAGTCATGCCGCCGGTTTCGGCAGTTACAAGCAGTTGGCGGATATGAACGACTGGAACCTCTATGTTCCTCGTCTGTGCCCGGTGGTATTACAGAATGGCGGCTTGCTGCTCAGTGATTCCGATCCCTACGACTATGCCAAAGTGGAGAGAGTGATACCCGCCAGCAAGGAGTTGGAGGTGGAGATGGATCTCTGTGCATCGCAGAATGATCGCGGTGCTTTGTATATCGAGTTCCTGGATGCAAAAGGTAATATGGCCAGCAGGATCCAGATCGATGAGACGGGTGATATGCGTATCAAGGGCGGTGCCCGTTTCGGCATGATGCAGCGGCAGTATGAGGCAGGCAAGACTTATCATGTCAAGGCCATGCTTTCCTGCGGCATGCACCGTGCGGTCTATTTCGTGAACGGTAAGAGAGCTTGCGTACGACAGTTTGATACCCCGGTAGAGGCCATCACCCGTATCGTGTTCCGTACAGGTGCCCTCTTCACTGAGCCGAATATAGAGACACCGGCTGATCAGGACTTCGACATGCCGCGTGCCGACGAGACAGATCCTGAGGCAAAGTTCTTAATCTCTAATGTCTTTTCCCGTCCAATGGATCCTTCTGCATTCCCGTTGACGAATGCGGATGAGCCAAATATTCAGCAGACGGCGGATGTTCCCTCCGCAGTATTATCCGCTGCCGACTATCGTCACTATGTGGATTATTTCAACGGTATGGAGGATGAGAATATCGTATCGTTCATCCCCAATGCACAGTCGTGGGACTGGATGCAGAAGAATGTGCCGCTCTTCGACTGTCCCGACAAGGATATGGAAGAGATGTATTACTACCGTTGGTGGAGCTTACGCAAACATATCGTTGACACACCGGTGGGCTTCGGTATGACGGAGTTCCTCGTAAAACGCTCTTATGCTGATAAATACAACCTGATAGCCTGTGCTATCGGTCATCATACGATGGAATCCCGCTGGATGCGCGATCCTATCTATCTGAACCAGATACTACGCACCTGGTACTTCGGTAATGAAGGAAAACCGATGGAGAGGATGAATAAGTTCTCTTCCTGGAACCCTGCCGCTATCTACGAGGCATGGAAGGTGATGGGACCCGCCTTGAATCTCAAGGACTTCAAAGCATCATTAGAGGCAGAATATGCTGATTGGAAGAACACCCATCTGTTGCCTAACGGACTGTATTGGCAGGCAGATGTGCGTGACGGTATGGAGGAGAGTATCTCCGGAGCACGCCGCCAGCAGTATGCCCGTCCGACCATCAACAGTTATATGTACGGTAATGCCTGTGCGCTGGCTGCCATCAACAGGATGTATGGAGATAACGACAAAGCAAAGATGTACGATCAGGAAGCGCAGACGCTGAAGGAGAAGATCGAGAAATACCTGTGGAACGAGCAGCATCAGTTCTTCGAGACGCTGCAGAAAGATACCTCTGCCAATGCCCGTGAGGCCATCGGCTTCATCCCCTGGTATTTCAACATGCCGGAGGATAAGCGCTTCGAGACTGCCTGGCTGCAGTTGGTGGATGAGAAAGGGTTCAATGCACCTTATGGTCTGACAACCGCTGAGCGCCGTCATCCGCTGTTCCGTTCACATGGCGTGGGTACCTGTGAGTGGGATGGCGCTATCTGGCCCTTTGCCACCAGTCAGACACTGACCGCTTTTGCCAATTATCTGAATAATACCGACCAGCCAGTCATCGGAGATACTGTGTACTTCGCTCAGATGAAGAAATATGTGGAGAGTCAGCATCACAGAGGCCGTCCCTATATCGGTGAGTACCTCGATGAGAAGAATGGTGCCTGGCTGATGGGTGACCGTGAGCGTAGCCGTTATTACAACCACTCCACCTTTGCTGATCTGGTCATCAGCGGATTGGTGGGTGTCCGTCCGCAGGCTGAGAAGAAGGTGGTCATCCATCCGTTGGTGCCCGCCGGCCAGTGGAAGTATTTCTGTCTGGATGCTGTACCTTATCAAGGTCATCTGCTAACCATTCTGTGGGATGAAAACGGACAGCGTTATCATCAGGGTACCGGACTGGTATTGCTGGTTGACGGAAAGAAAGTGGCTAACCGCAGCACATTAGGAGAATTAACATATCAGTTACCATAACATGAGAATATTCGTAATTGCATGCTGTGTCCTTTGTAGTATGCAGGCATCGGCACAGACTTTTGAGACAAGATTCACACGTCCGCTCAGTGATGTGATAAAAGATATTGAGAAACGTTTCGACGTGAAGTTGAAATGCAGTGATGTGGATACCACGGGCTTGAGACTTACTTATGCCGATTTCCGCATCCGTCCGTATTCCTTGGATGAGACGCTGCAAAACGTACTTTCTCCATTCGATTTCAAAGTGGTTTATCAGAATGGTAATCTGTGGAAGGTTAAACCATACGAATATGCACGCAGACAACCTGCCGACGGAGAGAAGATGATTGCCTATCTGAACACCTTATATAATAATAAGGAGCAGTGGGAGGCAAGAAAAGAGATCGTGCGTAAGGAGGTGCGTGAGCGCTTGGGCATTGACCCGCTGTTGGCACAGTGTGTCAACGAGGCTCCGCAATATACAAAGATCCGTAAGCTCGATGGTTATACCGTGCAGAACTTCTGTCTGAAGACGGTCAACGGACATACCGTGAAGGGTTCTGTCTATGCTCCGGCCAAGAAAGGCAAGCATCCGTTGATCATCTGTCCGAACGGTCATTTCCTCAACGGCCGTTATGGAAAGGTGCAGCAGCAGCGTTTGGGAACGCTGGCACGCATGGGGGCCATCTGTGTGGATTATGACCTGTGGGGATGGGGCGAGTCGGAAGATGAGGTAGGTACCAAGGCTCATCGTACGCCCGAAGCTCATGTGATGCAGATCCTCAACGGTATCCGTATCCTCGACTGGATGATCAAGAGAAAGGATGTGGATGTTACCCGGGTAGGCGTCAACGGTGGTTCCGGCGGTGGTACGCAGACGGTATTACTGTCTGTGCTGGATGATCGTTATACGGCGTCCAACCCTGTCGTCAGCATGTCATCATGGTTTGATGGCGGTTGTCCCTGTGAGAGTGGCATGCCTATTCAGTTAGCTGGCGGTGGTACCTGTAATGCGGAGTTGGCTGCATTGTTTGCACCCAAACCGATGATGGTGGTCAGCGATGGTGGTGACTGGACATCCACGACGCCCGAGCTGGAATATCCTTACCTGCAGAGAATATATGGATTCTATGGTTCTAAAGACAAGGTTTCCAATATCCATCTGCCGAAAGAACGTCACGACTTCGGACCGAACAAACGAAATGCGGTGTATCGTTTCTTCATCGATACCTTTGGCTTGGATGAGTCAATGCTCGATGAGGACAAGATAACTATTGAATCAGAGAACACACTGCGCTTCACGCCAAAGAAATAATTAATATAGTCGTGATCTCGTAATCTCGTGATCTCGTAATCTCGAATCCAGACTATTATCAATCATCATCCCAAAATCGAAATCTTAAAAACAAACCATAATGAGAAAATTATTCGTATTAACATTTTTGATGTTCTTGGCTTTGACGGCATCGGCACAGCGGGAACGTGTTTATCATCCCTGGCAAAACGGTAAACTGGTGGTGTCAAAGAACAGTCGTTATCTGGTACATGAGAATGGAACACCATTCTTCTGGCTGGGCAATACCTCATGGCTGCTACCCGAACGACTGAACCGTGATGAGGTAGGGTATTACTTAGGACTGGAGCGTAAGGCCGGTTATAATGTGGAGCAGATACAGGTGCTTAACGGCATCCCCACCTTTAATATCTACGGACATCCCGGAAACAATGCTGAGTTTGACTTCTCCAAGGTTACGAAAGAGGGTGTCTATGGCTATTGGGAGCATATGGACTATATCATTGACGTGGCCGCCCGCAACGGTATCTATATCGCCATGGACTGTATCTGGGGATCACAGCTGAGCAGAATGGATGAGGCTAAGGCGGCTGCCTATGGAAAATTCCTGGGGGAACGCTATAAGGACAAACCGAATATCATCTGGATGATCGGTGGCGATATCCGTGGTGACCGTAGTCCGGAGATATGGGATGCACTGGCAAGAGCCATCAAGAAGTACGATCCTAACCATGTGATGACTTATCATCCGTTGGGCCGCACCTATTCCGCTAAATGGTTCAACGACCGTGAGTGGTTGGATTTCAACATGTTCCAGAGTGGACATCGTCGTTACGGACAACGTAATGGTGACGGTGATTATTCCATCAAGGAGAATACCGAGGAAGATAACTGGCGTTATGTGGATATGAGCTTTGCCGTAAAACCGATCAAGCCGGTTATCGACGGAGAACCATCGTATGAGGATATTCCTCAGGGATTACACAACGAGAATGAACCGCGTTGGCAGGATTATGATGTTCGTCGCTATGCTTATTGGTCGGTGTTTGCCGGTTCCTTCGGACATACTTACGGACATAACTCTATCATGCAGTTCCTGCGCCCCGGTGTCGGTGGCTCTTTCTTTGCAAAGAAGCCCTGGTGGGAGGCCATGAATGACCCCGGTCTTAACCAGATGAAGTATCTGAAGTGGTTGATCTTAGCATTCCCATTTACTGAGCGCATCGGTGACCAGAGTGTGATTGCCGGACAGAACGGTGAGCGTTACGACCGTGTGATAGCTACCCGTGGTAATGACTACCTGTTAGCATACAACTACAGCGGCAAGCCCATGCAGATCGACCTGACAAAGATTTCCGGTAAGAAAAAGAATGTGTGGACGATGAACCCTATCGACGGAACCTTGAAATACTTAGGTGAATATGACAATAAGATCACGGAGTTCGTTTACGACGGTGCATACCTGAATAACAGCGACCGTGTGCTCATTGCTGTGGATGCTACAAAGAATTATATCGATAAGTCTCAGACAAAACTGATAGAGAAATGGTAAAAAGAAATATATTGTTGCTGCTGTGCCTCGTCATGGCACTGACCGTAAGCGCAAAGCCTAAGAAAGTACAGGCACCTGCTGTATCTGTCGGGGAGTTGCGTACAGAACACATGGTGAACCCGATGAGTGTGGACACCTCTACCCCTCGTCTGGGTTGGCAGATTGTCTCCACACAGAATGATGTCAAGCAGACGGCCTATCATCTTATCGTCTCTTCCTCTTTGGCAAAAGCAATGAAGATGGAAGGTGACTTATGGGATGTGAATGAGAATAGCGATCAGTCACAGTGGATTACCTATGCAGGTAAACCGTTGCGTTCCGATACCCGTTGCTATTGGCGTGTGAAGGTCACCACCACCAAAGGTGAGTCGGAATGGAGTGATGTGGGTATGTTCAATATCGGACTGTTGTACACGTCCGATTGGAGTGGACAGTGGATCGGACTGGACCGGGCCAACCCCTGGGATCAGGAAGTAGAGCACAGTCAGTTGTCGAGCCGTTATCTCCGTACGGAGTTTACCGCCGAGAAAGAGATCCAGCAGGCTACTTTATATATCAGTGGACTGGGAATGTACGAGGCATTTATCAACGGAAAGAAGATTGGTGATCAGGTATTGGCACCTGTTCCTACCGATTATCGTAAGACGGTGATGTACAATGCCTATGACGTGACCTCTCTACTGAATGAGAAGAATGCCATCGGTGTAGTACTGGGAAATGGCCGTTATTATACGATGCAGCAAAAGAAAAAACCGTATAAGATTACGAACTTCGGTTATCCGAAACTGCGTGCCACCCTCATCATTGTCTATAAAGATGGTAAGAAACAGGTGATCTCTACCGGTGAGAAGTGGAAACTGAATGCTGACGGGGCTATCCGCTCCAATAACGAATATGACGGTGAGATTTATGATGCCCGCAAAGAACTGACCGGATGGAATGATGTCGGCTATGATGACAGTCAGTGGCGCCCGGCTGAAAGAGTGGCTATCCCGCTCGGAACATTACGCGGACAGATGACTCCCGGCATGAAGGTGATAGAGCAGGTGCCGGTGAAGGAGATGACAAAGAAAGGTGATCACCTGATTCTCGACTTAGGACAGAACATGGCAGGATGGCTGAAGCTGCGTATGAACAACCTCAAAGCGGGTGACACTGTAAGAATACGCTTTGCAGAGAAGTTGGATGAGCATGGTGAACTGTGGCGGGCCAACTTCCGTCATGCCAACTCTACCGACTATTATGTTGCCAATGGTAAAGAACAGAACAGATGGTGGCAACCCACCTTTGTTTACCATGGTTTCAGATATGCGGAGGTAACAGGACTATCCGCTGCTACTGCTGATGATTTTGTCGCTGAGGTGGTTGCCGACGAGATGGAGCAGACAGGTACCTTTGTCTCCAACAACGAGACTCTGAACAAGGTCTTCGGCAATGCGATCCGTGGTGTGCGCTCTAATTATAAAGGTATGCCGGTGGACTGTCCGCAGCGTGATGAGCGTCAGCCTTGGTTAGGCGATCGTACCCGTGGCTGTTACGGAGAGGCTTTCATCTTGGATAATAATACCTTGTACACGAAGTGGATGCGTGATATCGTGGAGGCACAGTATGAGGACGGACTCATCCCTGATGTGGCTCCCGCTTATTGGAATTATTACTCTGACAATGTCACATGGCCGGCTGCCTTACCTTTCTCTTTGGAGATGCTTTATAACCAGTATGGTGATGAGGCACCGATGAGAAAGCATTATCCGGCAGTGAAACGTTGGATGGAGCATCTGAAATACCAGTATCAGAAAGGTGGACTGATCACTAAAGACCGTTACGGTGACTGGTGTGTGCCGCCAGAGAAAGAAGAACTGATACACAGTCAGGATCCTGCACGCATCACCGACGGCACGTTGATTTCCTCGGCATATTACTATCGTATCAGTCTGCTGATGGAGAAATTTGCCAAGATGCAGGGGCTGACAGCCGACGCCAACTACTTCAAGAAAGAGGCTGCCTTGACGAAGGAGGCATTTAATAAACAATTCCTGCAGGTGAAGAAAGGTACGACGACCGTACCTGGTCATATTCTCTATCCCGACAGTACCTTCTACGGAAATAACACGGTGACAGCGAATATCCTGCCATTATATTTCGGAATGATCGATGATCCGTATGTGAAAGGTGAGGTGGAGAAGAACATCATTAAGAATATCATCACGCTGAACGGTGACCATGTGTCTTGCGGCGTGATCGGCATCGGTTGGCTGATGCACGGACTCACTGCGATGGGACGTACGGATGTGGCTTGGCGACTGGCAACCCAAAAGACCTATCCTTCTTGGGGATATATGGCAGAGAAGGGTGCTACAACCATCTGGGAGCTGTGGAACGGTGATACGGCATCACCGGCTATGAACAGTGGAAACCATGTCATGCTTTTGGGCGACCTGCTCTCTTGGATGTATGAGGATGTTGCCGGTATCCGTGCCGGTGAACCGGGATTTAAGAAGATCATTCTCAAACCCGACTTTACTGTCGATGAAATGGACGATATCGAGGCTTCCTACAAGAGTATCTACGGTATGATAAGGAGCTGCTGGAAGAAACAAAACGGTCAGCTCATCTGGGATGTGGAGATTCCTGCTAATACAACGGCTGAGCTTTACCTGCCTAATGGAGAAAAGCGCCAGATAGGATCTGGAAAGCACCATTTTATCGAGAAACTCCCTATGCGTGACCCAGCCATCATCGTGGATGAGTTCCTCTATAAGGAGGCTTCCTTCCCACAATGTCACTCTGCCTCTATCGTAGAAACAACGAAGGGTGATCTTGTGGCTACCTATTTCGGTGGTACCCATGAGCGTAACCCGGATGTATGTATCTGGGTGAGTCGTAAGCCCAAAGGCTCCGACACATGGACAGCTCCGCAGATGGTGGCCGACGGTGTCTTCTCGAAGGATTACCGTGAGGCATGCTGGAACCCTGTCCTCTATCAGGTGCCCAATGGCGAGTTGCGCAACTATTTTAAGATTGGTGTAAATGTAGCAGGATGGAAAGGATGGCTTTCACGTTCCAAGGACGGCGGTAAGACATGGGGAAAGCGTGAGCAATTGCCTGATAGTCTTTACGGTCCGATCAAGAATAAGCCGATCCTTAACAAAGGACGTCTGATTGCGCCTACCAGTGATGAGCGTCATGGATGGAAGACTTATTTCGAGTATAGTGATGATATGGGTAAGACCTGGAAGCGTACCGACTTCGTAGAGTGTGACTCCGGTGTGTTGGTGATCCAACCGTCAATCATCATTCTCCCCGGTGGTCGTTTGGAGGCACTCTGTCGTACCCGCAGTCGTCATGTCGGTGTTACCTTCAGTTCTGACAATGGTGCAACATGGAGTAAGCTGCAGTTGATCGATCTGCCGAACAACAACAGTGGACTGGATGCTGTCACTCTACAAGACGGTACTTTCGCCATGGTATGCAACCAGTGGCCGATAGAACCTGACAAGCAGAAAGGTGCCCGTACGCCATTGGCTTTGTTACGTAGCACAGACGGTATTCATTGGAATCACTGGATAACGTTGGAAGACAGTCCTATCGGTCAATATTCTTATCCATCAATCATTCAGTCAAAAGACGGACATCTCCATGTCGTA
>JAEEZP010000024.1 GCA_016291915.1 Prevotella sp.
GGGCGACATAATCCGTCCCTTGCTCACCTCCCTGGTCAGCGCACGTGCAATGCTGCCGGCACTCATGTCAGGGAATGCCTGCACCACCTCATCGTGTGTGAAGGTGTAATTGCCTCTAAGCAGCTTATCATATATCCAGTTTGCTATGCTCGCCATTATCTCATATTTATTGTTTCGTTTGCAAAGATAGACATTTTTTGTCTAACTTCGCAAATAGATAATGAAAAAATATTCTTATTTTTGTGTTTTTGAGTTTTTTTATTGACCATTATCAATTCTCATTGTACGCTTCCCCAGTAATCCAAAGTAGAAAGTGATCAATTATTTGACGAACATACAGTTCGTAAGTATATAAATAGGCCATTTATGTATAACGAACTGATTAGATTAACAAAAAACATGCCAATCTTATAAATTGCTGATATACTGCGAAATACAACATATTTGGAGATTTGAAATAAATGTTGTATCTTTGCTCCCGCCATTCGGGAAAGTCCCGAGGCGTTTTAAATAAGATTCTTTTCGGCCATTTGCAAGTAACTTGCATGGCTCTCACGTAATCGAAACATTCATCAAATCTTTTTCGTATGCCCCGTCACCCTCACCGTCTTGGGACATTATCCGAAATATATCTACATCAAACAATTACCTCTAAATCAAGCAATAGTAAAATGAGAAAAGTCCGTTTTATCGACTTGGCACTCTTGCCATTCGGATTATGTGTATTGTTCTTGTTGGGGTTAGGTAAACTATTTGGATTGACGTACAAGCAGATATCCGTAGTGTTCAACCTCTGGGTACAAGGAGCTGTTCTTACTCTATCGGGATTGGCCCCTGCTGCAGCTTGCGTGTATAAACTGGCTCATGGCGGTTCTCATCTTTGGCTGGCAGCAGTTATTCCCTTTTTGGCATATGCTGCCATCTATGTCTATGGATTCGTCAGAATGCTACTACATTATCATCTGCCTTTCGAGGATGCTTTTGACTTGTGTGTGGAAGATTTACAAGTGCTTTCAGCAAAATGGCACACCACCTATGAGATGGTTAACCTAATCCTGTTTGTGCTTTTCTTTCTGATGCTTATTGCTATCAATATGTTCTTGGCTCATTACCTCATTTGTCTCTAAAATCTAAAGAAATGGATATGACAACATACTTTATTGTGGTAGGTGGGTTAACAACCATTTGGCTAATATACAAAGTTGCTAGATTCCTTCTGACTTTGGGGGGATGGATGTTTGAAGCAGCATTCCGTAACAGGTTTCCCAATGACTTTGAGATGAACTTATCCTGGATAACACAGAAATTGAGAGATCTTGGATACAATGAGGTTTCAACAATTGATCCCGGTAGTGAGAGACCCGGATTCTTATTTAGGAAGTCAAAAACAGGATCAGAAATAGAGGTGCGACTGAACGCCCCTTTGATTTCTTCTAAGGATAATTCTGTTGTAGTGGTTAATCATTCCAACCACACAGCCATCGTTATGCCATATTCTAGTTCCTACGACAACCAAAAGCTGTTGGAGAAGTTTTGCGAGTTATTAAAAAGTTGAAGCTGTGAATTGGAATAATAATTTCCAAGAGAAAGCATCCACCAGACGTAGTCAACCGGTCGGTAGTGAGATGTGCCACATGAACAGTGCATACGAATGCTGATGTGCTGAGCCTGCGCCGTGATGTCTTTTCAAGGACGGGTGCTGCCGGCTCCGGACAACGATCATAAGGGTTCGGTTCGCCCTACGAAGGTGGATGCCAATGGTTTATAACAGGTCAGTCTGGAAGTTGAGCGACTGTATCTTTATGTCGAGGTGTCGCAGCTGGGCAGAGTAAGTATCTATCTGCTTGCTGAGTTCTTTCACATCGATGACAGTCACCATCTTGATTTCCGAACGACTGTAACGGTCTTGTCCTGACGATGCCGTGTCGAACACGTTACGCAGGGTTCCTATGCGCATGGTCAGCACGTCTTTCTCTGCCATCAACTGTGTCAGCGTCTTTCCTTCCTCATCGGTCGTCTGCATGTTGGTGGTGTTGATGCGCCAGATGATCGTCTCCAGCTTCTTCAGACAATCATCGAGTTCCTTCATCAGTTCCTTCGGCTGCTCGGAAGGCTCATCGCCTTCCTGTACCTTCACATTGTTTTGTATGCGCAGTCCCAGTTGTTGGATGCGCTTCTGAAGATCCTTACGGATGCTTAATGCTTCTGCCAGTTTCATTTCCTCAAAAATATGTTTGTTGCAAATTTAATCATTATTACTGAATTTGTTATACGATGCCACAAAAATAATTCGAGAAAACGAGAAATCTTCCGAGTTACCAAGTTAGCATTCAACATACCGACACAGCTAAATTCATACTTCTAAAAGCACAATTCATACAGAATCTGAAAAAAATTTGGCGTGTTGCAGGATTGTTTATAAAGAACCGGTGGCAGATAGAGTTGTTCTTCAACAAAGACCGAAGCGGTTCAAGTGAAACTAATTTGTTAAATTATTAAACTCGTCCATTTTTAGTGGACACTAGTGAGAATATATGAATAAATATATGTAAATTTGCAAATAAATACTCTCGAGAGTATTTTAAACAAATAGAATGAATATGGCAAAACGAAGAGAAATAAGAAATAGTACAGCTGAGTTCCTGATCTTCCAAATAGAAGGGAAGGAACAAGGGGTAGAAGTGTACTATAAGGACAAAACGGTATGGTGTACGCAGAAGGCGATGGGTATGCTGTTTGACTGTACTCCTGACAATATAAGTGTGCATCTGCAGAATATCTATGATACTCATGAATTAAAGAAGGAGGCAACTACCGAGAAAATTTCGGTAGTTCGACGTGAAGGTAACAGAGATGTTAATCGTACACTTCAGTTCTACAACCTCGATGCCGTTATTAGCGTAGGCTATCGCGTCAATTCTATCCGTGCCACTCAGTTCCGCCAATGGGCTACAAGCGTGTTGCGCGAGTATGCCATTCGTGGTTATGTACTTGACAGGAAACGCATGGAAAATGGCACATTCCTCGATGAGGACTATTTCGAGCATCTGTTGGCAGAGATCAGGGAGATACGACTCTCTGAGCGTCGTTTCTATCAGAAACTGACAGATATTTATGCAACAGCCTTTGATTATAATCGTGATGCCCCCACCACTAAGATGTTCTTCAAAATGATGCAGAACAAGATGCACTATGCCGTTCATGGACATACGGCTGCGGAACTGATTATGGAGCGTGCTGATGCTGAGCAGGAGCACATGGGGCTCACTACTTGGGAGAATGCGCCAGACGGTAAGATTGTGAAGACAGACGTGACGGTAGCCAAGAACTATCTTAAAGAGATGGAACTAGCAGACATGGGACAACTTGTGAATGGTGTACTCGAACTCGCAGAAAGAATGGCTAAACGGCATATCCCCATGACAATGGAGGACTGGGCCAAGCAGATTGATACTATACTGGCTGCAGGTGGTAATGAGGTGCTTCAGAGTCCTGGCAAGGTGACAGCGGAAGAGGCCAAGGAGCATGCTGAGACAGAATTTGAAAAATATCGTATTGTTCAAGATCGTTTGTTCCAAAGCGACTTCGACAGATTCTTGGGCGAATTGCCTTTTATCGACGAGACATAAATCTATTACGGGTTTTTGCTTGTAAGCGTGAGATCTTCTGCTTGGTAAGCACGAGGTCTTACGCTTGTAAGGTTGTTCGGTAAAAGCTAAGGAAATGTATTTAAAAAGCTAAGGAAATGTACCGGGAAAGCTAAGCGCCAATACGGAGAACCCTAAGAATAGGTACCCTAAGAATAGGTACCCTAAAAACTAAGAATGGATATCGAAAAAGTAATGAGAGCATTTGGCCTCCTTCCTCGCCTAAATTCGAAAATGTCTGCCGAAAAAGCAGTCTGTCTCCCTTAGTCCACCTGAATTTCGATAAATCATTCGTAATCAATAATATACAGTATTTTACAACCCACCTAATACCCACCTAAACCCCACCTAATAAAAATTGATAATTTTGCGATTAAGCGAGCGCAGAGTGAAACTTGTTTCAGCTATGCCGAGCGTGAGCAAAATCGCCGAAGGCAATTGATAATTGAGAATTGAGAATTAGCTCAAAAATTTCATCGCTATTTCTGTGTACTCTGTCAATAAATGCGCAGAGAATAGTACCCTTTTTCAGACTAATTAGTACTTAATTAGTGGAGTATTAGTACTTAATTAGTCGAGTATTAGTACCTAAAAGCCGGAGAAAAGAGTATCACAGACCGGGCCTGTAGTACCCTTTTCTCATAGTTTTAATACCCTCATAGAAATGGTGGGGAAGATTGTTTAGAGTTTAGAGTTCAGAGTATAGGGATAAAATACATAGCAAATTATACTTTTTCATTTAAATTATCAATTATCCATTATCCATTATAGTGGGCTTCAGGTGGGTTCAAGTAGAGGGTCAGGTGGGGATGTCTTTTGAAGAAATATCTGATTTCCAGATAATTAAGGGATTTTAGTGTACATAGAAGATGTTTCATGAAATTTGTGGCGAAAATACTTGCAAATCGACTAAAAATTTTGTATCTTTGCACATGAGACTAGCTGACTTAGCGTTTATACTTTCGCTAATAATTGCAAGGTCTTTATGTCTAATTTAAAAACATATTTATATGGTAACATTATTAAAATTTTCGAGAGGAAAAGAGGTGATTAAACGCCTCGAGTTGTCTGCGGTAGCAGAGATGATTCGTAAAAACCCTGAAGAACAAAGGGTGCGTAACCTGCGACTGCAGTACCAGTTTATGAAACCAGAGCGGCTTGACGACGGTCAGATAGCCTGCGGTGACACGTATGTAGTGGATCTGCCGCGACTGTTGTTTGCCGCAGCGTATCAGAACTTTAAGAATCAGCAACGGCTACTGACATACAATGGACTGGTGGTCGTTGAGGTGAACGGATTGCCTACGTATGAGGAGGCTGTTGCCGTGAGGAACAAGGCTGCGAAGATGGATGAGACCGTCATGGCTTTTTTAGGTGCTTCTGGCAAGAGTGTAAAGATCGTTTGTCGTGGGGAACTGTTCAAAGAGGGTGATACCCAGGAGTCACTACCTAAGGATGAGGAGGCAATCAGACAATTTCACCTTAACCTTTACGAAACAGCCCGGAGAGCCTACCAGAACCAGTTCGGTTTCGACATAATGTATCTGAATCCGTTACTGGAGCGTACCGTCTATCTGAGTGCCGATCCTGACATGTACTTCAATCCAAATGCGAGGACTTTCAAGGCAGATGCCCAGAAACATGACACACAAGAACAGGTGACCATCTCTGAAGAGAGCGACCATCTGATGCCGGGGCGTACCATCACCCGCACTTATCAACTGAACTGGCTCTTTATCGTCAGGCAAGTGTTGGGCGATTACTTCGACCTACCTGATGAGGAACGGCAGATGGAACTGCTGATGCGTATTGCCAGGATGTCATTGGAACAGGGTATTCCACTGAGTCATGCACAGGGTATGACCTTGGAACATCCCGTGCTAAATACCGATCCTGTATTGGTACGCAATGTCTTTTCATCTGTCTATGAAGTAACGCTTCAGGAAGACTATCGTAAAAAGCATAAAATCAAACCTTTTAAAAGTATTCCGGACGATATGATTCAGACGATGCGGACAGAGATTTTCCTTGAGAACAACTTCGATTTGCGTAAGAACCTGATGACGGGAGTGGCTGAATACCGGAATAAGTTTTCACAGGACCTGTCGTTCAAGCCGCTCACCGAGGAGGTTAGAAATGATATGACCTTGCAAGCCATAGAAATAGGTATAAAGGGCTGGGACCAGAACGTGAACCGGTATATCAACTCCACACGTATCATGCAATACGACCCCATGAACGCTTGGCTTGACAGATTACCACAATGGGATGGTAGAGACCGGATCAAAGAACTGGCAGCAAGGGTGCCCACCAACCAGCCGCACTGGGAGAAATATCTCAAGATGTGGCTCACAGGAATGGTGGCCCAGTGGCGTGAGAGCGACAAGCAACTCACCGGTAATGCGCTGATCCCCTTGTTGATCGGCAGACAGGGCTGTGGAAAGTCGCGTTTCTGTAAGATCCTCCTACCCAAGGAACTGCGCGAGTATTACAATGATCAACTGAATTTCAAGAATGAGTTCGACCTGAATATCGCGCTGACATCCTTCGCTCTGATCAATATCGATGAGTTCGACAAGACCACCAATGCCCAGCAGATCGTGCTGAAATACCTGTTGTCATCAGCCGATGTGAAATTCCGACCTCCGTTCGGCAAGACGATACAACAATTCCGGCGATACACCTCGTTCATCGGCACTACCAACCAACAGCAGCCGCTGGTGGATCCCACGGGATCACGACGGTTCGTATGTGTGGGAATCCCCGACGATAAGGACATCGACTACACTGATAATCTCGACCATCGACAGTTGTATGCACAGGCACTGCACCTTTTCAACAGTCAGGAGCGTTATTGGTTGAACAATGAAGAGGTAGAGACGCTGATCGAAGAGAACGAGCCTTACCAGCGTCCTGTTGACCTGGTACAGATCATTACCGAGACCTTCCATGAACCGAATGATGATGAAGGACGATGGTGGCGCGCCAAAGAGATCCTCGACCTTTTCACGAAACGCTACCCCTTCTTTGACTCAAAGAAGACCTCCCCCACCATACTTGGCAGAGCGATGAACAGTTATAAGATTAAGTTCAAAAAAAGACTTTACAACGGCATGGCAGAGTATTGGTTAGCTGAGAGTTAATTCTTTTAGGGGCGGTAATGCCCCTAAAAGATTCTGCGAACAAACAATTCGCGACTCCACCCTATCTTTGCAGCAGGAATAATGAGAATACTCATTTTCATTTCAAACTTTAAAATAGGGATTTCGTACAGTGAAGGAAATAATGCTTGGATATAGTCTATTATTTAGCTATTTTTGCAGTAAAGCAATCAGTTTGTCAACGTTTAACAATAATACCATTTATGGATTACAAGATCAGAAAACATAACACACCTGTCTCAACTCTCATCAAGCAATACCTTGATAAGAAAGGGGGAAAGGTTACTGTTGCACGTAGAGAAATAGAATGGCGTTTTAATGCCTTGGATTGGAGACACCAAAAACAGATTCTGTTCGCTTTCCTGGCATCAGGATTGACTGACAGGACCTGGGCATATAGGAAACTGTTTGTTTTCTGGGATAAATGCTTTATACCGGTCATACAGGATCTCTGGGAAAAGCATCCGAGTGAGGAAATGCTGACATGGCTTATCATCAGATACTTCCCCATCGACTTTTTGCAAAGGAACTTTATGAGACTGGACAAGAGTCGTAATTACTTTTATCTGTGTGTCCGCATGTCAGATGTAAAAGGATTTGTCATTGATAGAACACGGTTGAACGAATGTGATCTGCTCAGAATAAAACAGGTTTTGGGCGAGTCTTTTTCTATTGATTACGCAAAAGACCTGTTCTATATAGTTATCTATAAATATTGCAAGGGTGTGTATAAATTCAGATCGTGGCAAACTGTTGTTATGGAGGGAAAAGATCCAATCCTTTCTATTCTTGACCGTCCGTTAATCACAAAGATGTTTTCTGAAATAGATAATCTTGGTATAAAAGGGTTTGAGCTTTCTTTTGAATTGCAAAAATGGATCAGGACTGTTACCAGAAAATTCCTATCCGAACATGAAGGCTTCTCTGATAAAAGATGGGATGTGGAAGAAGAGCCAAAGATACGTGAGATGCAGATGGAATATTGTTATAAACAGATTGATCCGGAGTACAGAAATATCTGGGACACGTTTGATTGTCATGATCAACAACAGTTTCTGGATTATTTAGACAAAAAACGTGAGAAGTACCAACCCTCCAAGGTGAAATTGACGAAAGAGACAAAAGCTGAAGCTCTTAAGAGGATTTCAATGAATCCATCTGCTCGTAGACTTGTATATAACTTCGATTTAGAGGTGATTGATCCTTCATCAAACAAAGAGTAATAAAGAATGGTAATAATATACGAATATAAACGAATTCATCATCTTATTATGCTATTCTCTCTGGATTATTTTGTATATTTGCAACAGGAATATTTGTCCGAAAACAGTAACTGAAAAGGAACATGCAGGAAACGGAATATTTGGTGATATCCACAGCAACGGAGATGGTCCGACTGCAAGAGAATCAAGTGGTCTGCATCACTTCCGATGGTAACTACTCACATATCAGTGCCATCGGAGGGGAAACATTCCTCGTTTCCTCACAACTGGGACAAGTGGAGCAACTCATTGGTACTCAACTGCCATCGGCATACGGACAGTTTGTCCGTATCGGTCGCGGACTGATCATCAATATGAGGTACCTTTGCTATGTGAATATCTCTAAGCAAAAGCTTTATCTGATAGATCCCACGGGACATAAATATGTGCAGGGGGCTTCGCGGGAGGCTTTGATTCAATTGAAGAACATGACTGAAAGGAAATACAGTAATGGATAATTATGATGTAATCAATGATAATGAGATAAGGATTGTAGGTAAGAACCCTAACGATCCCGTTCAGGAGAATCCTCCGAAACCGAAGAAACCGTCGTGGAAGAGAGGTCTCTTCGCCATCATCGTGTTGGCGCTCATCGCCTGCTGGGCACTCTGTTATAAGTCGTGCTCCAAAAATAAAGATGATGGGGAAAAAGTGGTTGCCGACACTTCCTCCGTGAGCGCCCCACCCTATGTAGTCCTCTCTGATACGATCATCAACAATATCAGTCTGCACAGATTCATTCCGGTGAACGCCAAGCCGAAGATCATCGTAGGATTGCTGAAACAGATCCCGACACATTATGTCTTAGGGGCTATGGCAGCCGACTTCGGTAAGTATAACGATGAGTACCAGGTGGTGGGCAGTTTTGTCAAACAGGGCGAGATGCTCAGTCATTCGAAATCAAAATACGGATTCTGTGCCATCCTGAAGGATACGGTGATTCTTGGAAATGACTTGTCAACGCCCTATTTCGAGCAGGCTATCGAAGAGAAAGGTGATTTCTTCCGACAGTATGCGCTGGTGAAAGACGGTGAGGTCATCGACAACCCACCCACGCATAAGGACGCTCTGAGAAGGGCTTTGTGCTGTATGAACGACGGCAGACTCTGTATCATCGATACCAACATGGAGGTGTCGCTCAATGATTTCTCTAACGCCCTCTGCAACTACGGCATCCGCAACGCCATCTCGCTGATGGGTACCGGCGCGGCGGTGAGATGGGCTGTTGACAAAGCCGGTCGCCGTTACATTGCAGGAGCCGATGAGTACGAATTCCCGGATGTGGTGAACTACATCGTTTGGGAATAACCCTCTTTTTCATTTCATACATCCAATCAGACGTTTCATACAGATACCTGCATAGTATTTGTGCAGATGTCATTATCGTATTATCTTTGTGTTGAGAAATAAAGAATAAATAATAATAACCAGGCAATCATTTAGTATATGAGAAAGAGTGCCGTTGAGAAATATTATCTATTTAACGAATCTTATGAAAAGGATGAATAAAGTTATTTTCCTGGATATTGACGGGGTCCTGAATACGGAACGTTATAACGAGTATTGCTACAAGAACAACCTTGCTAATTCTGATGAGTATGGGTATTTGTTTGATCCGATAGCAGTCAGAAACCTGACAAAGATTCTGAATGAGACAGGGGCTGACATCGTTATCTCTTCATCGTGGAAGTATTCGGGGATCTCTTCATTATTAGATATGTGGAACGACAGAGCATTGCCAGGCAGGGTGATTGACATCACGCCAGACTCAGATGCTGACGAGTTATTGCTGCATGCGGACCTTGAGAATATGGAGTTCTTTGACTACAAAGGGAGTGAGATCAAAGAATGGCTTTCAAAACACGGTAAGAAGGTTTCCCGTTATGTGATTCTGGATGATGAGCAAGAGATGTTACCCGAACAGCGGGATAACTTTGTGCACATCAATCCTACTATTGGAATAAGTGAGGAAGATGCTACCAAAGCCATAAAAATCTTGAATACGTGAAATATGAATAAACGAATATTAGTTGTTCCTGATGTGCATGGCCGCATCTTTTGGAAAGAATCTGTCAACAAGTATATTGATGTGGTTGACCGGATCGTTTTCTTAGGTGATTATCTTGATCCGTATGGGGGTGAAGAAGGATTGGCCGATGACATCTATCAAAATATGATGGATATTATCAAGCTGAAAATGAACCACATGGATAAGGTCGTATTGCTTAAAGGGAACCATGATCAGCATTATGCTTCTGAACGATTTGAAGAACTGGCAGGAGGAACACGTATGGATTTGCAGAACTGGAATAAGTATCATGAAACATTCAATACGTATAAAGAACTGTTTAGAATTGCCCATATTGAAACCGTCAACTCCCTACCCTATGTGTTTACTCATGCAGGCATGACACTTTATTGGCTAAAGAAAGTGAATGATAGTATATGGAACTTACCTGACAATAAGATTTCTGTAGCAGACCCTGAAATCATCGAAAGGATAAACCAATTGGATGATGAAGGAGAAGGACAGGATTTGCTGGCGGTTGTCGGAATGAATCGCTCGTGGTTTGGGGAGAAGACAGGTGGTGTGCTATGGGCTGACATTGAGGAACATGCCATACCCCACCCACCGAAAGCATACGATCTGAACAAAGTGTTTCAGGTGTTTGGACATACAAAGCTCAACATCGGTTATGATAAGATCGAGTATGACAACTTTGCCATGATTGACTCTCGCCAGTGTTTCATAATCGACAGTGATCACAAGGAGAAAATTATCAGTGTAAGGGAATACGAAAAAGAAAGACAAAAGCCTACATGACGATTTATCATGATTAACAAAATAATGAACTAAAATCCCTAAAGATATGAAACTATTGGAACTTATAAGAAGCAGGTATAGTTGTAGGAACTACAAGCCTATGGGTGTAGAACAGGAAAAGATGGATTACATCATGGAATGTGTCCGGCTGGCACCATCGGCATGCAACAGGCAGCCGTGGAGCTTCCACATTGTAACGAAAGAGGAAGACAGAAAGAAGCTCAGTCAATGCTACAACCGTGAATGGTTTGCCTCAGCTCCTGTTATGATTATTGCATCCATCCTTCACGATGAGGAATGGGTGCGTGGTGACGGTAAGCATCATGGTGACATCGACATTGCCATCGCCGTGGAACATCTTTGTCTGGCTGCTACCGAACAGGGGCTCGGCACTTGCTGGGTGTGTAACTTCGATGCCGAACGCTGCAAAACACTTCTCGGACTATCAGGCCATGAGGAACCCGCCGTGCTGATACCATTGGGGTATCCCGCCGATGAGCCGAAAGACAAGAAACGTAAAGCCATCAACGACATCGTAAAAGTAAATATTTCTGCTGGGATGATGCTCTTTTCTTCTTTTTTCTGCGCCAACGCACAGGAGCCCATTCCTGGGGTCATCATCACAGGACAGAACAACCACAACTGGCCCGTCAGCCATCAGGCAATCAAGACGACACTGGAGAGCTGATGATACATCAGTTGGCCTGAGCACTGAAGCCTCCACCCTACCCGTCCATTGCTCAGAAACACATGTTATTTGGAAAACCGTAAAAAGAAGAAGGAGCAGTTGTGTATGCTGCTCCTTCTTTCTGTTGTATCTTATATCGGTCTTTACTTGATGATACCCTGTTCTACGAAGATCTTCTTCAGGGCCTGCACGCCGCGCTCCACCTGTTCTTCAGTGTGGGTAGCCATCAGTGCGAAACGCACGAGGGTATCCTGGGGAGCACATGCGGGAGGGATCACAGGGTTGATAAAGACACCTGCATCGTAAGACAGCTTCGTTACGAGGAAGGTCTTTGCCACATCACGTACATACAATGGAATAATGGGACTCTCGGTATCACCAATCTCGAAACCTTCCTCACGGAAACGCTTCAAAGCATAGTTGGTGACTTTCCAGAGACGCTCCATACGCTCAGGCTCCCTGCGGATGATATGCAATGCCTCCATTGCAGCCGCTGTGGCTGCGGGAGTATTCGACGCACTGAAGATATAAGTACGACAAGCATGACGCAGATAGTTGATCGTATCGAAATCAGCAGCAACGAAACCGCCGATGCTGGCAAGGCTCTTGGAGAAGGTACCCATAATGATGTCAACATCATCTGTAACACCGAAATGGTCACAAACACCACGACCCTCTTTACCAAAGACACCAAGACCGTGGGCCTCGTCAACATAAATGCTGGCATTGTATTTCTTCTTCAGACGGACAATCTCCGGCAGGTTTGCCAGATCGCCCTCCATAGAGAAGACACCATCCACAACAATCATCTTGATAGACTCCGGACGACATTTCTGGAGTTGTTTCTCCAGGTCCTCCATATCATTATGCTTGTATTTCAGACAGGTGGCGAAAGAAAGACGCCGACCGTCCACAATACTGGCATGGTTACGATCATCGCAGATAATATAATCCTCACGTCCGCATACAATAGCAAGGACACCTGCATTGACAGAAAAACCGGTAGAGAAAACGAGGGCCTCATCCTTTCCTTCGAAAGCAGCCAGCTCTTTCTCCAGCTGTACATGCAGATCGAGTGTTCCATTCAGGAAACGACTGCCTGCACAACCTGTTCCATATTTATCTATTGCAGCCTTTGCAGCAGCTTCTACTCGAGGATCACCGGTAAGACCGGTATAAGCATTAGATCCGAACATCAATACTTTATGACCATCCATCTCTACTTCCGTACCCTGCTTTCCTGTAATCTCTCTAAAATAAGGGTACACATCAGCAGCCATGTATTTCTGCGGCTCACGGTATTGTTTAAATTTCTCTTGTAAGAGTCCCATATATAATAGGTAAAATTAATTCACTTTAAATTTGAGATTGCAAAGTTACAAAAAATCCTTTAATAAAACCTACTTTTTATTGAAAAAATATATTTTAAACAAATTATTATGGGAAATCGGATAGTTTTAAACTGATAATTATTATTTTTGCAGCCATGAATATGAGGAAGCGTATCACATTTATCGTAAACCCGATTTCTGGAACCACAAAGAAAGCAGGTGTACCTGAATTGATAGAAAAATATCTGGATCATGAGCTTTTCGACTACAAGATACGTATGACTGAATATGCGGGTCATGCGGAAATCATTTCTGAGGAAGAGAAAGCGCAGCAAACGGATATCGTCGTTGCCGTGGGCGGTGACGGCACTGTCAATGAAGTCGCCCGTGCACTTGTTGACTCCCAGACAGCCCTGGGCATCCTCCCCTGCGGTTCGGGCAATGGTCTTGCGCGGCATCTGATGTTACCGCTGGATATCAGGAAGTCGATAGAGATCCTCAACAAATGTGAGATTCATGATTTGGACTACGGCATCATCAATAATCATCCGTTCTTCTGTACCTGCGGTATGGGCTTCGATGCTTTTATCAGCATGAAATTTGCTGAGGCAGGTAAGCGTGGCCGTGTCACTTACGTGGAGAATGTATTGCGTGAGGGACTCACCTATAAGCCGGAGACGTATGAGATAGAAGATGAGAACGGTAAGAAACGTTACAAAGCGTTTTTGATATCGTGTGCCAATGCCTCACAATACGGTAACAATGCGTATATCGCTCCCCATGCTTCGATGAGCGACGGTCTGTTGGATGTCATCATCATGGAACCCTTTGATGTGCTGGAAGCGCCTCAGGTGGCTATTGAGATGATGAACAAGACCCTTGACAAGAATCTGAAGATCAAGACCTTCCATACTAAGCATATTCATATCCGCAGGAAGACAGCCGGGTATATCCATTATGACGGTGACCCGGTGATGGAAGAGGCTGACGTGGATATCCGACTGGTCAGCAAGGGTATCAGGATCATCGTCAATCCTGATGCTGACAAGACGAAGCGTCATCCGAATGCTGTACAGACGGCTTTCAGTGAGTTCTTCAACGACCTTAATATCATGCGTGAGGATATCACCCGGCAAGGGCGAAATATCCAAGCACTCAACAAGAAGTTATTAAGGAAGTTAAACAACCTATAAGTAAAAATCTTTCAACATCTTTTTATAGGCATCAGAACCGATAATCAGTTCTGTATGCTGAGCGGGTTGCGGGGTCAAGCTATATGCTCGGAGGTATCGTTTAGGGGCTTTCCTGGGAGTGGTCCTGACAGCACATTCCTCAACGAGATAGAAGCCGTGAAGAACCGACTCGAAATCTATTTCATTACAGACACTTTCAGGCACTACCAACGAAAAGAAACCATCCGGCAAGAGCAATCGTTTGACATGATCAAACAAGTCGGAAAAAGAGAGCGTGTCTGTATGCCGTGCCATATTCCGTTGTTGGTCAGGACCCTTAAGGTCATTGGTAAAGAAGGGGGGATTACAAACAATCGAATCAAATGATTCTGTAAAGAAATTTTGCAATGATGAGAGTTGTACATCCACCCGATCGGAGAAAGGGGATTCAGCAACATTCGTCATCGTCTGTTGATACGCTCCTTCATCAATATCGATCGCCACGATCTGTGATTCGGAAAAGCGCTGGGCCATCATCAAGGCGATGACACCGGTACCACAACCGATATCAAGGATTCGTTGGCCACCGGTAGCCCAGCCGCCAAGGAGCACCCCGTCGGTTCCCACCTTCATGGCGCATTGTTCCTGATGAATGGTGAATTGCTTGAAAGAAAAATACGTATTCGACATTACAGCCGCGAAATTACACATAAGTGAGCGAAAAAACAAAAAAAATAATCGGTATTTTCTTACTTTCTTCGACGCGAAGAAAGAAGCAAAGAAGCATCCACCCCCTCCAAGGCCTCCCCCTATATGGGGAGGATGCAACCGCTCCTACTCGTCGCTCTTTCATTAAGGTACCGCTCCCTTATAGCGGTCGCGGTTCTTATTTTATGCAGGCTCCGCCTGCTTCTCTAAACCCTAAACTCTAAACTCTAAACAAAAATTGGTTGCAATAGCGAAAGATGCCCCTCTCCCAACCTTTGATGTTTCACATCGAAGTTACTCTCGCTCGGCATAGCTTAAGTAAAACTTAGCTCTGCTCTCGCTTACTCGTAACTATCCCCATAGGCATGGGGCGAGGCGTTCGATTCGTCACAGATCGTTTCTCGACAACTTGCTGGCAACCAGTAGGGGCAGACTTCATGTCTGCCCGCATACCGGGTAGGGATAAACCCTACCCCTACACGTTCGCAAGCTAATCAC
>JAEEZP010000245.1 GCA_016291915.1 Prevotella sp.
TGCTGATGAAAACGGCAGTATGCCAGAAGGCAGACAAAGAGATGCCAGCCATTGAAACCGTATGGGAAAAGGCACAAGAACAAAATATTGAGCCATCCGCTGATGAAGAGATTATGGAGACAGAGACAGCTGTCAGATGGTTTACCTTTAAGCCGAAATACCTGAAATATGCCGCTGCATGTATCTTTCTTTTGGTTGGTATAGGTCTGTTGTATATGAACAATCAGAAAGAAAAGGGTTATCTTGCTTTTGAGCGTATCGACGAGGTACCCGAAATCATTGTGACCGCTGACGGCAAAGATCATCAGATAGAGAAAAATGAGAATACTACATCAACAGTCGAAAGACAACAGATATCTCCTTCTACGTTATTAAGTAGAGAGGAAGACGGAAAACTGGTGCTCGACTATGCGCGGGCAGAGGGATATGCTGTCAGCAGTGAGGTAGAGTCGCATACAGCAACGATACCACCAGGTAAGGACTTGAAGATTGTCTTGGCCGATGGCAGTGAGGTGTTCCTTTATGCAGACAGCAAACTCACTTACCCCTCGCATTTTGTAGGTAAGGAGCGCCGTGTTGTCTTAAGGGGACAGGCTTATTTCAGGGTTGCCAAGGATGCTGCCCATCCTTTTATTATCCATACGGAAGATTTCGAGGCCCGTGTCTTGGGAACAGAACTGAATGTATGCAGTTACGGAAAGGGTAATGGTCATGTGGCATTGGTCAACGGTTCGGTGATGGTGAAGCATGGTTCCTCTAAAGATGTAATCTTGAGGCCGGGGCAGACGGCTACTTTGAACAGTGATAACCAGTTGGTGGTGAAAGAGGAAAATATGGATAGTTATGTCTATTGGCTGAAAGGTTATATTTTCTTCGACGATGCTCCTTTGCTGGAGGTGGCACAGGCTTTGGGCAGATGGTATAATGTGAATGTACGGTTTATGAATGATTCTACCAAAGACAGGCATATCCGTTATTACTGTCTGCGCAATGAATCCATTCACCATGCGATCAGTCTGCTCAATGGCTTAAAGGATTTCCAGGTAGAACTGAAAGACAATACATTATATATTAAATAAGAATCACTTACTCCACCTTATCTTTTAGTCGTTATTTTTCTTCCATGAAGGCAATGGAATGAAAAATAATGATTAAGAAAAGGTATTGTTCCTATTTTTTTATTATTTTTGCCACTTGTGGCGAAGATACTCTGTCTCGGCATAAAAAAGAAAAACTTTTCTTTTGTTCTGCACTCGACTTTTCGTATCTTTGTGGCCGAAACTATACACAATAATAAGATGAGAAAAGGATTATTAGCGATATTTGCCATACTTCTTTTATGGGGTTGTGGTAACAAGAAAGAACAGAAAACGAAAACTCCGATAAGAGTTGACACGGAGATTGTCGGTACGGAGAATGTTGATCGGCTCCGTCAATATGTTGGCACCGTCGAGGAAAACGAAGGTACTGCCGTGAGCTTCACGGGTATGGGTGTCGTGCGTCAGGTACTGGTCGATGAAGGACAAGCTGTGAGACGCGGTCAGTTGATAGCAGTGATGGATGATACCCAGGCTCGTAATGTGTTGTCTGGTGCTGAGGCTCAGATGGCTCAAGCCAACGACGCATTGGCACGTTATAAGATGTTGTATGACAATGGTTCTTTGCCCGAAGTGCAGTGGGTAGAGATACGGAGTAAGGTGGCACAGGCTAAATCGCAGTTGGAAGTAGCGAAGAAGAACCTGGCAGACTGTCGTCTGACAGCCCCTGTTAACGGTATTATCGGACGTAAGCAGATTAGCGTCGGTGAGACAGCCTTACCGTCACAGTCGGTGGTGACCATCCTCGATATCAACACCGTGAAAGTGAAGGTGTCTGTTCCAGAGACAGAGATGGGGCGTATCCATGCCCATACACCATCGATCATCAAGGTGGAGGCTACCGGAAGAACTTACCAGGGAGGAAGAATAGAGAGAGGTATTCAGGCGGATGCCCTGACACATACCTATGATATCAGGATCAATGTGGTGAATCACGATCGTAAACTGTTACCTGGTATGGTGGCCAATGTCCAACTGGCTTATGGCGGAAACACAGGCAGTGGTTCTCAAACACTGTTATTGCCAGTGACAGCGGTACAAGAGCGCTCTGATGGCGATTTGTTTGTTTGGACGATTGATGACAGCAAGACAGCACACCGCACGCCGGTATCCATCGGTAGTACGGTGGGTAACCGGGTGATTATCACGAGTGGTGTAAGCAGCGGTGTGCGTGTAGTCACCGAGGGATATCAGAAGTTGAGTGAGGGTACGAAGGTGGTATATGACTAATATAGGATGATGATGGAGAAGAAAATGTCGTGGTTTGAGTGGCCATTAGCGCATTATCCGATAGCCTTGCTACTGGTCATCCTCTTATTTATGATGGGCATCTATGGCATGCATGAGATGCCGAAAGATGAGTTTCCCGCATTCACCATCCGTCAGGGTGTGGTGGTGGCTGTCTATCCGGGAGCCACTTCCGAAGAGATTGAGGAGCAGGTGGCCCGTCCCTTGGAGCGTTATCTGTTTACCTATGGTGAGGTGAACCGCAAGAAAACCACCACAACAGCCCAGAATGGGATGTGTATCGTGATGCTCCGGCTTAACGATGATGTGAACAACAAAGATGAGGTGTGGAGCAAGATCAAACACGGATTAACCCTCTTCAAACAGAGTCTGCCGCAAGGTGTGGTGGCATTGGTGGCTAATGATGACTTCGGAAATACCTCAGCACTGTTGATAGCGATAGAGAGTAAGGAGCGGAGTTACCGTGAACTGCAGGGATATACAGATGATTTGGGTGATCGGTTACGCCGTATTCCTTCTGTGGCTAATGTCAGGGTATATGGTGAACAGAAAGAGCAGATATCATTATATGTGGATCGTCAGCGTCTGCAAGCCTATGGTATCGGACAGCAGTTGTTGTTCAGCAGGCTACA
>JAEEZP010000246.1 GCA_016291915.1 Prevotella sp.
CATAAATTTGCATAATCCCTGAAAATATGTATCTTTGTGGCTAAGAATATTTTTATCACTATATGAGAAAGATTATCCTGCTACTGATAATGATGTCGTGCTTCTGCATGGCAAGGGCAATCCCTGCTGATCCGACACCCATACGTGTCACGCAACCCGACGGAAGTATTGTTACCATTCAACTGCATGGTGATGAATGGTTGCATTTTACGACGACCACCGACGGTTATACCGTTGTGAATGACGAGCGGGGGTATTATGTGTATGCCCAACTGCAAGATGGCAAGCTATTGCCAACGAATGTCATTGCCCATGATGCAGACGGGCGTGATGTTAATGAAACGGATTATCTGAGCCATGTGAAGAAGTATCTCATTCCACAGATGGATGAGACAACGGCTGAAACGAAGAAGAAAGTTCAGGCCATGCAGCGGCAGGCACTTCAGAAAAGGAAAGCTGCACAATACGACTACAAAAAGTTCCGCGGACTGATCATCCTCGTGGAGTTCAACGACCGGCAGTTCTCACGCAGCGACTATAAAGACCTGATCAACGACATGGTCAACAAAGAGAACTATACCGGCTTCACAGATACCGACGGCAAATTCCAAGCTTACACAGGCAGTGTGCGCGACTATTTCCACGATAACTCCAACGGGGTGTTCAACCCGGAATTTGATATTGTGGGGCCGGTGACGGTCGATTACAGTCAAGAAGATGGTAATAAATATTCTTATTCCATTATGAAAGCTGCTGTACAAGCTGCCGACTCATTGGTAGATTACAGCCTTTATGACCGTGATAATGACGGAACTATGGACATGGTATATTTCATCGTAGCTGGCACTGCATCCTCATCTGACCCTGATCATCCAAATCACATATGGCCCCATAGAAGTGTAATCCGTAACTTAAATCGTGATGGTGTCTGGATAGGAGATTATGCTTGTTCAACAGAGTTTATTTATGGCGAAAAATATAATATGTTGGACGGTATCGGCACCTTCTGCCATGAGTTCAGTCATGTGCTTGGTCTGCCCGATTTCTATGATGTCGATGACGAAGGCAGTGGCGGAGAGAGTACTGACCCGGGATATTGGTCATTGATGTCAGTAGGTTGTCATAATAATAACGGTCGTACCCCCTGTGCCTATTCCCTCTATGAGCGTATGGCCACGGGCTTCACTGAGCCTATGGTTATCAACACTAAGGGACATTACACCTTGGAACAGATAGGTACCAGCAATACGGGCTACCGTATCGACAGTCCGGTGGAGGGAGAATATTTTTTGTTGGAGAACCGGCAGAAAGATTACAAATGGGATAAGTATCTGGCCAACAGTGGTATGCTGGTGTTCCGTGTTGACCGTTCAGACATGACACCATGGAACAGCAACACTGTCAACAACAACCCCGACCGGATGTATTATGAGCTTTTGCGGGCCGGAGGTGTAGAAAAACAGAATCCCATGTATGATCCCTTCCCGGGTAAGGGTGAGGTGACGACGCTCAGCAATGAGACATCACCTGCTCATCTGAGAACGCACGACGGACAGGACACTCCTTGGGTAATACACCATATCGCCGAGGCCAATGGAGAGATCTCTTTCGACGTAAGCGCTTTCACCTATGCTACGAACACTGACTTAAAAGTAACTTCTATAGACATCCTTGGAGGTCCTTATGCCGGGAGCCAACAGCTGGTGAATGTCACGGTGGAGAGCTATAAGGATGATTACCACCCACTTTATCTGTTTGCCAGTAAGACCGACGACATGGGGACTGCCGTGTATGCCACAGGAGCGGACATCAAGGTGAACAGCAGCGAGGTGGTGACGTTCTACTTCAAGCCGGAGGAGACCGGCACTTGGAATCTTTGGGTGTGTACCGACAGCGAAGGAAAAAACATCATCGGTCAGACCACGGAGGAGATTACAGATATCCCCACGGAGGAGGCCTTATTAAAATCCAGTAACGTGAAGCTTTCCCCGGGTACAACGACCACGCTGACACTAACCATCAACAATAAAGGAAATGTTGCTTACCACAGGGAGATTACGGCTTACCTTAATATATTTGATGAGACGAGCAGCTCCCGTATTCAGACTGTAAACACAATGCCATTGAAGATAGCCCCAGGGGATTCCATCGTACAGACAATCACCTTTGAGGGCTTAGAGGAAGGGATGGAGTATCGTATTACCGGCTACTACTATCGTACACATAACGAGAATAAAAGGACACCCTTGGTGAGTCAAGAATTCACCGTTCCTTCCAGCTCTGGCATCAAGGAGGTGATAACGGAAACCGACAAGGCTCCCTGGTATACCGTGGATGGATGGAGATTAGCCGATAAGCCCCGGAAGCCAGGGCTGTATATCCATAGAGGGAAGAAAGTCGTTATTCGCTGAGTTCCATGACGATATACTCCGATCGGGTTCCGATGCGGTATTTTCCGCCCCAGATGCCCAGACCGGAAGAGACATAATAGTGGGTCTTGCCTATCTGATAGGGGCCGTAGGCACACTCATAGACAGCATCGGTGATCCAGGAGATGGGCCATATCTGTCCGTAATGGGTATGTCCGCTGAGCTGGAAATCCACACCTGCCTGCTCGGATAATGACAGGTGGAAAGGCTGGTGATCCATCAGGATAAGATACTTCGAAGTATCCACATCCTGCAGCAGTTGCCGCACGGTTTTACGACGAGGATTCGTGCGGTCATCACGCCCCACAACTGCAATTCCGCCCCATTCCATCGAGGAATCTCGCAATAGGCGGATGCCTGCCTTCGCATAAAACGCTTCTGATCCATTCTTCCCCGCATAGTACTCATGATTACCCAGACAGGCAACGACAGGAGCCTTCAACCGCCGGAACTCCTCCCACATCTTCTGTTCCTGCAACGGACGGAGACTACGGTCGATGATATCCCCGGCAATGAGAATCATGTCGGGGTTCTCCTGATTAATCATATCCACCCAACGATGAAACTCATCACGTTGGTTGTGATAACCTAAATGCAGGTCACTCATCATCACCAGACGGTAATGTCGCTGGAGTTTCTTTTCGGAATGCATGGTCAGCGTCTGGCGCACCTTATGACGGTAGTGGATATTTCCACAAACCAAAAGGACGGTGATGACCGTGATGATGCCGAGCAAGCCCTTCCAACTGCCGAACAGCCACTGTTTGGGAACCAGATGGAACAACCTGCCCAGGTCGAGAACCACGAAGATCAGGAAAAGATAAAGCAGGATGATGAGCCACGAGGTGCTTACCTCATAGATGACCGTTGCCCATGACATCGGCAGGGTGTCCAACGAGGGTCCTATAGCCACGTAAAGCAGCAGGAATGCTCCGATCATCGCAAGCATCACCAAGACCTTCACACCTATCGGGGATGGGAGGATGCACCATACATGCCACATCACATACACCATCCCCAACAGGGGAGTCAGAATAAACACCAACGCGCCTAACTGCATCGTCTCACAAAAAATCTTATTTCTTAGTCAGGTTTCCAAGAATATCACGTGTGAGCTCCTTGGTGATCGTACGGGTGGCAGCACTCGTGGCGTTCTTCACCACACGACCGGTAGCATCCTTCGTAGAACTGGTCTTCTTTCCGGTGATCTTACTGCTGACATAAGCACCGAGGATGGTGGCTAAAGAAGAAGTGACGGCCGTGGCAATGGCTTTCCATACCTTCTTCATGATACCAGGCTTCTTCTTTTCTTCCTTCTCTTCTTTCTGAGCAGCCTTCTCAAGCTCCTTGGCAGCCTTCTCTTCTTCGATCAACTTCTGCTGCTCCTCTCTTTCTTTTTCGAGAATCTCGTAAGCACTCTCACGGTCGATCGTCTTATCATACTTGCCATACACCCTACTCTGCTTGATGATATCCAGTCGCTGACCTTCCGTGACAGGACCTATCTGACTGAGGGGGAAGAGTATCTTGGCACGCTCCACAACAGAGGGGGCACCCTTCGGGTCTAAGAACGATACCAGCGCCTCACCGGTCTCTAAGTTCATAATCGCCTCATCGGTCTTGAATGCCGGATTGGCACGGAAAGTATCAGCAGCGGTCTTCACAGCCTTCTGGTCTTTCGGGGTGTAAGCACGTAAGGCATGCTGTACGCGGTTACCCAACTGTCCGAGGATATTCTCAGGAATATCGGAAGGCAACTGTGTGATGAAATAGATACCCACGCCCTTGCTTCGTATCAGTCGGATCACCTGCTCAATCTTGTCAAGCAATGCCTTGGAGGTTCCGTCGAACAACATATGTGCCTCGTCGAAGAAGAACACCAACTTCGGTAATTCCATATCACCCACCTCGGGTAAGGTGGAGTACAACTCTGACAAGAGCCACAACAGGAACGTACTGTACAACTTCGGCTGCATCATCAGCTTATCGGCGGCCAGCACACTCATGATGCCCTTGCCACCCTCTGTCTGCATCAGGTCGTAGATATCAAACGAAGGTTCTCCGAAGAACATGTTTGCACCCTGATTCTCCAACTGCAGCAAGGCACGCTGGATAGCACCCACAGTGGCGGAGGTGATGTTACCGTATTTGGTGGTGTAGTCTTTCGCATTCTTGGAAACGAAATCAAGCATCGAACGGAGATCCTTCAGGTCGAGAATCTCTAACCCACGCTCATCAGCGATACGGAAGACGATATTCAACACACCATCCTGCGTCTCGTTGAGTCCTAACAGACGGGAAAGCAACAGCGGACCCATCTGACTGACAGTGGCACGCATAGGATGCCCCTGCTCGGCAAACACATCATAAAACCGGACAGGACAGGCCTGGAACTGGGGGTCTTCAATACCGAACTCCGGCAGTCGTTTCTCAATAAACGAGCTCAGCCGTCCTACCTGGGAGATACCTGAGAGGTCACCCTTCATATCTGCCATGAAACAGGGCACGCCTGCCTGACAGAAAGACTCTGCCATCACCTGCAGGGTAACGGTCTTTCCCGTACCTGTAGCTCCGGCAATCAAACCATGGCGGTTAGCCATCTTTCCTACAATACTCAATGGTCCGTTTTCGCAATGAGCAATATACAATCCACGTTCTTTGTCGTACATATCTTTTCTTGATTATGGTTTTACTTTCATTATAAGTGACAAAGATATATAAATATTTTCACAAAACAAAAAAAAATAGTAACTTTGGATAACTTACAATGCACTCAGCATAAAAAATAAGTAAACTTATTTTGTTCTGCACTCGTTTTTTCGTAACTTTGCACCCAAAATTTTTGGATAATGGAACAGAAGAATTTCAAACGTACAACCGTCACCGCGGCCCTTCCCTATGCCAACGGCGGTGTTCATATCGGTCACCTGGCCGGCGTTTATGTACCGGCAGATATCTACGTGCGCTATCTCCGACTGAAGAAACAAGAGGTGATCTTCATCGGCGGAAGCGATGAGCATGGCGTACCTGTCACCATGCGTGCACGAAAGGAAGGCATCACACCGCAGGATGTGGTGGACCGTTATCACACGATGATCAAGAAGAGTTTTGAGGATTTCGGCATCTCGTTCGACATATACAGTCGTACCACCTCCAAGATCCATCATCAGTTCGCATCCGACTTCTTCCGTAAGCTCTACGATGAAGGTAAGCTGGTGGAAGAGACGAGCAAACAGTATTACGATGAAGAAGCCAAGCAGTTCCTCGCCGACCGTTATATCACCGGTGAGTGTCCTCATTGTCATAACGAGGGAGCCTATGGCGACCAGTGTGAGAAATGTGGTCGTGACCTCTCCCCCACCGAACTGATCAACCCCAAATCAACCATCAGCGGTTCTCAGCCCGTCTTGAAAGAGACGAAGAACTGGTATCTGCCGCTGAACAACTACCAGGAGTGGTTGAAGGAATGGATCCTGAAAGGTCATCAGGAGTGGCGACCCAACGTCTATGGACAGTGTAAGAGCTGGCTCGACATGGACCTTCAGCCACGTGCTATGACACGCGACCTCGACTGGGGTATCCCCGTTCCTGTGGAAGGCGCTGAAGGTAAGGTGCTCTACGTGTGGTTCGATGCGCCCATCGGTTATATCTCCAATACCAAAGAACTGTGTGAGAAAGAGCCTGAGCGCTGGGGCAGCTGGCAGAAATGGTGGCAGGATCCTGAGAGCCGCCTCATCCATTTCATCGGAAAAGACAATATCGTCTTCCACTGTCTGATCTTCCCCGTGATGATGAAAGCCCACGGCGACTATATCATGCCCGACAATGTGCCGGCCAATGAGTTCCTGAACCTGGAGAACGACAAGATCTCCACCTCTCGCAACTGGGCCGTATGGCTCCATGAGTACCTCGAGGAGATGCCTGGCAAGCAGGATGTGCTGCGTTATGTCCTGACCGCCAACGCCCCTGAGACGAAAGACAATAACTTCATGTGGAAAGACTTCCAGGAGCGTAACAACAACGAGCTGGTGGCTATCTACGGAAACTTCGTCAATCGTGCCCTCCAGCTCACCAAGAAATATTTCCAGGGTGTCGTGCCTGCCGCAGGCGAACTGTTGGATGTGGACCGTCAGGCTATCGCGGAGTTCAAGGATGTCAAACAGAAGGTAGAACAACTGCTGGATGTCTTTAAGTTCCGTGACGCACAGAAAGAGGCGATGAACCTGGCACGTATCGGTAATAAGTATATCACCGACTGTGAACCGTGGAAGGTGGCCAAGACAGATATGGAGCGTGTGAAGACCATCCTGAATATCTCTTTGCAGTTGGTGGCCAACCTGTCTATCGCCTTCGAGCCATTCCTGCCTTTCTCTTCCAAGAAACTGCGTGACATGCTCAATGTCACCTCTTTCGAGTGGGATCAGTTGGGTGATACAGACATCCTGAAGGAAGGTCATCAACTGGCAGAGCCTTCCCTGCTCTTCGAAAAACTGGAAGACGAGGTCATCGACCGCCAGATACAGAAGTTGGAAGAGACAAAGAAAGCCAATGAGGCCGCTAACTACGTGGCAGAACCCATCAAGGAAACCATCGACTTTGAGCAGTTCGAGAAGTTGGATATCCGTGTGGGCCACGTCAAGGAGTGTGAGAAGGTGAAGAAATCGAAGAAACTCCTTCGTTTCACCATCGATGACGGCAGTGGCACAGACCGTACTATCCTCAGTGGTATCGCTGAGCATTACGAACCCGAAGATCTCCGTGGCAAGGATGTGCTCTTCATCGCCAACCTCGCTCCACGTAAGATCATGGGCATCGAGAGTCAGGGTATGATTCTCTCGGCAGAGAACTTCGATGGCGCACTGAGCGTCACCACCCTCACCCGTGAGGTAAAGCCAGGCAGTCAGGTAAAATAAATTGACAGATATATCCGGCGGGACAGGGCCGCTATGCACACCTGTCCCCCGTCTGTTGCGAAAATAATGAAGAAATTATTTGGTGACGTGAGGTAAACGTAGTACCTTTGCACCTGCTAAAGACATGGGCATGTCCCATGCTGATGGGGTCTCATAGTTCAATGGATAGAATAAGTCTCTCCTAAAGATTAGATCCGGGTTCGATTCCCGGTGGGACTACCACCAATAAAGATCATATAGGGCGTACTTTCGTACGCCTTTTTTCGGTCATTGACAAACGAAGTCCCTACCTGAAAATAGATTCTTTTTAGACACATTCTCAAATTAATACTTTGTTTTACCCGATCTTTTCATCACATTGTCCTCTCCACAGCAAGTGGGGAGATGTGGTCTTGTTGTTGGGGGTGATGTGTAAAATTATTTACAAGTATAATTGTATTTGGTGTGCTTTTGTTGTGTGGAAATATATTTATATTTGACTTGCGTGTAAAGAGTCAAAATCGGACAATCGGACATTCGGACATTTATGAATTGTAAAGTGTGTCTTTTCCTGATTTTGGTTGACAATTTATATACTGAATTTGTTTGAAATTTTCCAAAATGATTGACATTTTTTTTTCATAGTTGAAGAACGATAAATGAATAATATATATATATATTAAAAATTATATTAATATAATTTCAAGAGACCCCCAAAAATGCAAATAAGCAAATGTCCGATTGTCCGATTGTCCGATTGTCCGAATCTTATACTAAATAATTGTTTTTCAGTTGGTTACGTAATGTTATTACTGTAATCTCTCCTATAAGCACTGTATACAGGGGCTATTACAGGGGCTTTTCAAAGTTTTTCAAAAATATCGTGTCAACCATTTCAGGAAACTGTCAACCTTTTCAGGAAAAGACATAGCCCTAACAGGCAACGGGCAGACATAAAGTCTGCCCCTAACAGTAGCGAGAAAAGTAGCTGTTTGAAATGTGAGGGGCCCACAGGGCGTGTAAATGATGCCCGCAGGTCGGGCCAAAGGGCCCCTTTGGCCCGACTGGCGTTTTTTGCCTTTTTGCTATTGCAGGATTCGAAAAGTGTTTGTATCTTTGCATAAGTTTTAGCTGCGCTCGGCTATGTGAGAGTAAACTCTCCATCGCACTCGCTGGCATAAACTTTGCACTACTAAGCAGAGCTCGCTTCAGTGAATGAATTAACCTTATGTCTAACAAAAAAAACTAAACAAGTATGTCAAAAGTAAATGGTACTCCGCTGCTTGTATGCAGCAAGAAAATTGTCAACAGTAAGAATGCTGACCTCGACGGAAAGTATTACTACAAGGCTGTGATCCTGTCAACCCTTAACCTGAACGACCTGGCCGAGCATATCGCCAGTCACGGTTCACTCTACACGAAGGATGTCCTCCTGGGTGTGCTCACCAAGTTGAAGGACTGTCTGACCGAGTTGATCACCACCAACCGTGCTGTGAAGATCGACGGTCTGGGCACTTTCTACCCGGCGCTCAAGAGTCGTGTGGCCGACGATCTGGAGAGCCTCAGTGTCAGTGACCACATCTCCAGCGTGTATGTCCGTTTCAAGGGTGATCAGAGTCAGGATGCCCAGATGGGTGGTGCGCAGTTGCGTCGTCGCATCAAGGTTTCGACC
>JAEEZP010000247.1 GCA_016291915.1 Prevotella sp.
ATGGATGCCGCGCGTTTCCGTCAGTATCCGGTGAAATCGAGGAAATGGCTCTATACCCTACTCGGAATACTCGGTGTTGCCATCATCGGGTGCGCACTTTTCTTCCTCACGAAGAACCAGAATGTACCGGAACCAGGTCGCCCAGCCGAAGAAGTGTACCAAGAGGCCCTTGCACGTATGAACAGCGATAATGTAGATACCCTGAAAGCCGGTATGGAACAGATGGACAGTCTTTCGCGTGTTAACTATATCCCGGCTATCTACGAGATGGCCTTCACTTATGGATGGTACTCCGATGAGATGTCTGTGAAACGTAAGAAGATGCTTGGCATTGAAATGGATGAGAATTTCCTGCCAAAGCGTGATCACTATAGCAACCGTGCTTTAGGGCTCTTCTCACGAATCATGGAACTCAACGATAGTTCCTATGCAGCCATCAATGCCAATGCTACCTATCGGTTGGCATGCTACTATGTGATGCCAAACAATATCTACAAGCCAAACTATGAAAAAGGCAAATTTATATTGTTACGCTCACGCGAATGGGCAAAAAGAGCTAAAGACGAAGAACTGCTGGAGAAAATCAACCGCGGTTTGGAGACTTTCGAATAAATGTATACAGAACCTAAACCTTTTATTGATATGAGAAGGATTCTATTATCTACCGTTTTTATAGTCATTGCCGTAATGGCAAAGGCTCAGGTGGCCTCATGGCTCATTCCTCCAGCCTACGATGACATTAACAAGGTGGTAGGCACACCACTCTTGATCACCGACTCCGTAAATAAGAAAACCCTTTGGACAGAACAAGGACAGAAGGTTTACGAAACCACCGAGTCGCTGTTCCCCTTCCGGAATGGTATGGCAGTAGTGACCAAGAACAGCACCACACTGATCATGGGTATCGTAACAGCACGTGGAGAGTTCAAACCGCTGGATAATCTCCTCGTGGTACATGAATATCCCTATTTCTCTGATGGTTTCCTGGCTGTGAAGAAACGCGGTGACCGTTATTTCCATTATATCGATGAAGAAGGATACACAGCCATACAGAACTGCACGGAAGCCTATCCTTTCCGCAATGGTTATGCCTCATGCGAGGCATTCCAACAGACTTCCAAGAAACGGGCCTCCATCCCTATGTTACTTGACACAGAGGGTAAACCCGTAACCTTCACCTACCAAGGCAAGAAGATTGATGCAGGTGATGTGGAGTTTGTTTCCTCTGTTAACGATGAGGGCATTGCTGTAGTGATCGTCAAGCATGGTGTTTATCTCTTCCATGCCTCTAATCAGCAGCTAACCCCTGAATATGCGGAGGAGGGTCAGATCAACTCCAAGGATCAGGCGATGGTTGATGGTGATGCCGCACAGTATCTCGCCTCTTCAGGCGAAGGCGACATCAAACTCTATGCCCGCAGTGGCAGGTTGCCGGTCAACTACATCTTCAACAAACAATTGGTACCCATCCAGAAAGTTGTTGATGGAACGGCCACCGACTACAAGTTTGACGATAGTCGTAAGGAGTGGGATCCTGAAACTTCATTAGAGATCATCGTGAAAGGCGACAAGTACGGTATTTCCCAAAACAATGTAGAGATCCTACCACCACAGTTTATCGACTGCCCCTCACCTTTTGACAACAAAGCCTTCGTGAAAGTTAAAGGCAAATACGGACTGATAGAGATTGCCAACAAAGGACGCTTTGAGTTCAGCATGAATAAAGGAAACGACATCGCTTTCCGCCATCAGCGCACAGAGTCGACCATACGTCTTGACACCCCGTTCCCGGTATCTGCAGAGTCAATAGCTATATTAATGGATCCCAATTCCGGTTGTGATCTCGATGCCACTTCTCGTGTGGCAAAAACCACTGACTTGGGGAGTTCTGTAGCTTACTACTGCATGCTCACCATACCACCTTCGCTCTCTGACGAAACCCACGAGGTGGAGTACAAAGCACAGGCAGTGTATGACGGACTTATCTCTGCTCCTGTCTCCTTTTATGCCAAGGAGTGGTATTACAAATATTTCAACGTGAACATCGATGATGTAGAGACGAAGATTAACAATGGTAACTTGTTCTTTACCTTCGACATCACCGCTGATAAACTACCGGGAGAAGAAGACTATCCCAGCACAGTAAGTGTGAAATCCGGCAATCTGCCAGTAAAACTGGAAAAGTTATCCGAGACTCGTTATATGTGTAGCGTGAATAACCTGCGCGATGGTGTCAACGTAGTGACCATCCAGATACAGGAACCTGGTTGTCCGCCATCAGAATATCCTTTGGAAGTAACCTATGCTAAGCCTGCTCCGAAGACTGCAGCCAAGCCTGCACAGAAGGAGAAGGTGGTTATTAAGAACGAAAACAAGCAGCGCCGACAGGCACCGCCGCAGCCTACCCGTCAAACCCGCCGTCCACGACTGGAAATCTAACGATAACAATAACGTTTACGATCATTATTACTTAATTATGAAAATTCGAATTTCTGGACTTACGGACGCCGGAAAGGTGCGCGACAACAATGAAGATGCATTACTGTTCTGTGAGGATTTGGAAAAACAGGAATGGCAAGACCGGCACACTGCCGAATATATATCGCTCGGCTCCTTGGGAACCTTGCTCATTGTTGCCGATGGTATGGGGGGAGCCAATGCCGGAGAGGTAGCCTCGTCCTTGGCCATCGAATCTATCAAGAATTATTTCTCCCAGCAGCGGGCACAGTCAGCTATAACACAGGATCTCATTACAGAGATGCTCCAACGATCGATTGTCAGTGCTGACCAGGTGATCAACCACCGTATGAGTGAAGACCCGACATCTAAAGGCATGGGTACCACCATCGTCGTTTGCTGGGTGATTGGCAAGACCGCTCATGTAGCATGGTGTGGTGATAGCCGCTGCTATGTATACAAACGGAAGAAAGGACTTCAGCGCCTTACCATCGACCACTCCTATGTACAGGAGCTTATCGACAAGGGTGAGATTACTGAGGAGGAGGCTTTCAACCATCCTGAGAACAATATTATCACACGAGGGTTAGGCGACTTCCAGGCTTACCCCACTGCTGATATCGTCAACTTCGATATTAAGCGAGGTGACACCATCATGCTATGTAGCGATGGCCTCTGCGGGTATTGCACCGACGAGGAGATGGAGAAGGTGATGAAAGAAAACTATCAGGATGTTGACGCCGACTGCGAAAAACTTATGCAGTTAGCTATGGATGCCGGCGGTCAGGATAATATCACTGTCTTGATAGCATCACTCATAGGTGATAAAGACAGTTGTCCACCTAAACCCAAGAAATCATTCTTCAGCCGCCTCTTCGGTTAAAGATCTATTTACACACATAAAAGGCCCAACTTCATGTTGGGCTTTTTTTATGTCTGCCATCAGCAATAATACTGCATCAGAACATAGGCAGGATGATGCGAAATGTACTGAATAAGTTGACAAAAACTTCTCCTGTGGTGACTGATTCCACTAAAATCAGCTTAACTATTTATTAATCAATGTAATACAGAAAAAGTTACTCCACTA
>JAEEZP010000248.1 GCA_016291915.1 Prevotella sp.
AAATGTCGTACGTCTTGATCCTGTCTTCCGAAGAAGATACAACGACCTGATGGCAACACCTAAAGAGTTCCGTAATCGTTGGATGACAGCTGATGATACGGGTAAGACCATTATCCCGGTTATTGCCAGTGCCCGTCAGAATCAAAATGACTCCCACCTGAGCTATGCCTATAATGCCTATAATTATTCTGATGCACGTATAGCCAAGGGTGACTTTATCCGAATGAAAGAGATTTCATTAGGCTATGAGTTCCCGAAAACTGTCATCAAGACCATGGGATTAACGAATCTTTCTCTCAAGTTACAGGCAACAAACCTGTTCTTGATCTATGCTGACAAGAAGTTGAACGGACAAGATCCGGAATTCTTCAATACCGGTGGTGTGGCATCACCGATGCCAAAGCAGTTCACACTGACCTTAAGATTAGGACTCTAACATTAACATGAAAGGAAATGAAAATGAAGAATAATATATTATACATGATGATGGTGTTAGCCATCTCACTATTCTCACTAAGTTCATGTGATGATTTCCTGGACGAGACACCTGATAGCCGTACAGATATCGACAATGAGACCAAAGTGATAAAAATACTGGTAGAAGGCTATCCGCGCACAGCCTATATTCAGATTAATGAGTTGATGAGTGACAATCACGACAATTACCGTGAGGATAATCCCAACACTTCCCGTTACTATGATGAGGTATGGAACTGGAAGGATGTCACTGAGACCAATAATGAGGCACCTCAAAATATATGGAGCAATGGTTATCAGGCCATCGCTAATGCGAACATTGCCTTAGAGGCTATAGAGCAGATGGGTGAACAAGGGCTGACCATCAAGATGAAGGAGTGTAAAGGTGAAGCCTTACTATGCAGGGCTTACGGTCATTTCATGTTAGCGAATGAATTCTGCATGGCCTATAGCAGCAAAGACGACAAACAGTTAGGTATCCCTTACATTGAACATTCCATCACAGAGCTCAACCCGCACCATGAGCGTGGCACTATCGGTGAGCTATATGCCAAGATTGACAGGGACATCCAAGAAGCCCTGCCACTGATAGGTGAGAGCCACCTCACAGTTCCCAAATACCATTTTAATGAGAAGGCAGCATATGCTTTTGCCGCACGTTTCTACAACTATTATGAGAAATGGGACAAAGCACTCCATTATGCAAATCTGTGCCTGGGTTCTTCTCCTGCCACAGTGCTCCGCAGTTATAAAGCACTGGCAGCCTTAGGACAAGGTTCCTCATTCTATAATGAGAAGACCAACCTGTATATCGACGCTGAACAGAACTGTAATCTATTGCTCGCAACGACACGTAGCAATCCCGGTTCTGTTCTTGGCAATACAAGTACTGCCAAGAAATATGCCCATATTCCTTATATCGCGAATAATGAGGATATTGCAGCAAGGAATATCTGGGTGGACGGCAGTCAAAGCAGTGTGTCGAACTATTGGATTGACCGATATGGTTCTTTCTCTGGAAATAGCATTTATGTTATCTTCTACAGACTGCCCCGTCTATTCGAGTATACAGATCCTGTTGCCGGCAACGGATATAACTCATCTGTTTATCCTATCTTTACTACTGACGAGTGTTTACTCAACCGTGCCGAGGCAGAAATTATGCTTGGCCAGTATGAGCAGGCTGCAGCAGACTTAAATATCTGGATGCATAACATTGTCAGCACGAAGGTAGAGTTGGATCCGGAGGTGATTACCGATTTCTACAACAAGGTTAATTACTCTTTTATTGAGACAGACGATGATCCCGATGCTATCGGTTCAACGATCAAGAAACACTTGCACCCGAAATTTGACATCGATGAAGAAGGCAGCACACAGGAATGTATGCTTCAGTGTCTGCTTGGCTTCCGCCGTATGGAGTGCATGCACATGGGTATGAGATGGTTCGACATCAAACGATATGGCATAGAGATTCCCCGCCGTGTTTCTAACGCACAAGGTACCCCCATTAAGATTATCGACTGGTTACGTGTTGATGACCCACGTCGTGCGGTTCAGATACCTCAGAAGGTCCGCGAAGGTGGCATGCAAGCCAATCCGCGTAAATAATTGTTTGAACAAAACATTCTAAATGGATACAAATATGAAAAAGAATTATTTATATATAGTACTTGGCTTGGTGATGACAACGCTAACGTTTACGGCCTGTTCTGAAGAAGAACTTGATCCTGAGAGCGTCATTACCATAGACAAACAGATTGTAACGGAGAATGCGTTTGACAAATGGCTTGATGCCAATTTCCTTGCTCCTTACAACATACAGATCAAATACAGATATGAGGACAATGAATCGGATATGGATTTTTATGAAGTCCCTTCCCGTATCGAAGATGCCAACGCATTGGCTCATGTCTTAAAATACTGTTGCCTGGAGGCTTATGATGCTACAGTCGGTATCGACTTCACCAGGAAGTATTTCCCGAAACTGTTCTTCTTTACCGGAGAGTGGCGCTATAAGAATAACGGTAGCTTCACATTGGGAACAGCAGAAGGAGGAAAGAAAATATTCCTCTTGGGAACACGTTATATCTCACCGATCTTACAGGGACAAGCAGGATATGGCTCTTTCAGTTTCCAATTTGGAAAGGATGTCATTCGGAATCTTAACTATTATTATCTGAAAACCATCCACCATGAGTTTACTCATATTCTGAATCAGACACAGCCATACCCCATCACGTACAAGTTGACAACAGCTGATACGTATGTTGCTGACACCTGGAATTCAGCTCCCAACGATACAAAATATCTGGGAAGAGGATATATCAGTTCCTACTCACAGAAAGAAGACCGAGAGGACTTTGCTGAGATTATGGCTATGTATGTCACCAACAGTGACAAGCAATGGGAGGCATGGATGCGACAGGCAGAAGAAGAGACTGAGGAAGGAAAAACCAGCGGACGTGAACTTATTGAGCAGAAACTGGGAGTCGTACGTGAGTACATGCTGAAAAGCTGGAATATCGACATGGATGTATTACGTGCGGAGATACTCAGGAGACAAGATGACATTGCTTCCGGAAATATTGATTTGACGGATCTAACCATTCACTAATAAGAAGGAGGAAAAACAATGAAAAAAACAATATATTTATCGATCTTCACGATGCTGTCCATATTGACGATGCAGTCGTGTCTGAAAGATCAGGAGGATGTGTTTGAGAGGCCATCTTCACTCCGTTTACAAGATGTTTTGGAGAATACCCATAACACACTGACAACCCAAGGACTCTGGACCCTTGACTTCTATCCAAGGGCAGAATATTTTTATGGTGGCTATCCGATGATCTTCAAATTCGAAAAGGATAAGGTTACCGCTTGGAGAATCAAAGAAGAGGAAGAGATGGGAAGCGATGCCGATGATATCATCCTTTCCGATGAGAGTGAGTATAAGATGAAGGATGATTTTGGTCCGGTACTTTCTTTTGACACATATAATGACGTGATTCATTATTTCTCTACACCACGCAACACATCAGCATGGTACCAGGCTATGCAAGGTGACTTTGAGTTCGTGGTAGATAGCGTAGGGAAAGATTGTATCAAGGTCCATGGAAAGAAATCCCAGAACACGATGTACTTACGTGCTTTCACGGGTGATCCAAATGATTATCTTACCAAAGCAGCCTACAATAAGGATGAGTTTATATACGCCGGCGCAAACATAACCGATGGTGGTCAGAATGTTCCCATAGGATTCGATCTCGACTACCGTCAGGTTGTCTGGAACAAAGGCACGGAGAACGAACGTGAGATAGCTTTCTGCTTTACCGGCGACGGCATCAGACTCAGTAAACCGATAACCATCAACGGACAAGAGATAGACGATTTCGTTCTTGACCTCAACGCACAGACACTTAAATCACGCTCAGGAAGTGTCACGTTACCATTGGAACGTACACCAGGCTATATGAAATACAATGAATGGCTTGGAGAATACACGCTCACTTACAGGAATGCCGCCGGGGCAGCACCCAGGGACACCACCTTCACACTCGTCGCCACTCCTCAAAAGAAAACATTTATCTTAAAGGGGCTGGTGGATGCCGTCGATCTCACTGTTCAGTACAACCGCTCACTTGGCACTATAGAGTTGTTGGTTCAACGACTCGTGACAACACCAGAGGGGTATATTCTCTTAGCAGTATGGGATTCTGCCACCGGAAGCGTATCCTATACGACAACCTATGGTATGAGAGCTGTATGGAACGAGAACCGACAGTTGTATGTTTGGACCGACCGTGGTGGATGGTCTGGACATACCATCACGGGCTTTATCCCATACGAATGGTATAACGGAACACGATATGCCGTAACCTCAGAATACTATGTGGCTAAGACAAACAGATTCCTTCCATTAACCATTAAAAAAAATAATTAGTTATGAAAAAGATATATGGTTTTTTCACATTAGTGGTACTGGCAACACTGGTTTTCACTGCGTGCAGCAATGATACTACTAATCCTTACGCACAGGGAAAAAACATCAGTATTGTAAATGCGGATGTACAATTCTCTGCCTTGCCAGGTACCGGCTCAATAACCGTTTCTGCGCCTAATGGTATTTCAGAAGTACGTAAGAGTTCTGACTGGCTTACTACATCTGTTAGTGGCAATACCATATCGGTAAATGTAACAGCGAACGAAAGTCTTGAGGGACGTTCTTCTCGTCTTACCATATTCTCTGGTAACGATTTTGTAGAAGTAACCGTACAGCAGATGGGTATTGATGTCGTTGTCGTCGGTCCTTCCGAAGTAAAAGTAGAAAGAGCTGCCCAGGAATACAGGATACCTATAAGACATAACGTTCCTGTTGAACTGGGGGAGACACCCGATTGGCTAACAGCTACCTTGGAAGGTGATGAGATTGTTCTTACTTTTACAAAAAACACGGGGGATGAACCACGTCAATGTGACCTCTCCTATACTGCCGGTAATGTATTGGACAACAAAATAACCATCATACAGAACTCCAAAGAGTCACTCGCGGGTGATTATGTCTTTGAGTATCAGACATCTGGTTCTACCACAGGAACAAAGTACAAAGCTGAAGCCACCATCGTAAAAGACAGTGAGGGTTACAAACTGATCATTAAAACCGATGCAGCCAAGGACTATAGTATTCCATTAGTGGTAACCAATACAGAAGATGGATACATTGTGAATATCTACTCTGCAAGTTATATGAATGGCAAGTACAACCTGTCTGGTACCGACTATGATGTCGTCGCACTGATCATGGGTTATGCCAGTTCTCCTACCAGTGTCACCAGGACATATAGTAATACCATATCCATAGAGGCAGAAACACAAGAGTTGACAGGGGAAGAATACAGATTCAAATATGCTTTTGGAGATAATAAATGTTGGAATGGCTATACCATCCACGGTATTCGCATTGCTCTTTTCTCCGGAACGCCATATGCTTCCAAGACTTATAACTCCACTGTATTAGCTACCTATTATTATCCCACACTGTATAAGAAATAGTGTTTTGATAATACCATCTTAAGGGGCGTGTTCAAAAGACATGCCCCTTATGATTTATGGTTATAATAAGCCATACCATTATCTATTGGTAAAAGGCCACTAATCTACTAGTAAAAGTACACTAATTCAGTAGTAAAAGTACACTAATTCAGTAGTAAAAGTACACTAATCTACTAGCAATTAGTGCACTAATCCATTAATAAAAGTGAACTAATTTACCATAGATTAGTCGAGTTTTAGTTACTAAGACTCACAGCAATAGTGATTACTTCACATAGAAGTAATCATCAAGACTCATAGAAAAGCCTATCAGAGGAAACGAATAGAAGAAAAGACTATCTTCTATTGATGACAACCTTCTTGCCATTCATCAGATAGATGCCGGGGTGTAAACGACTGACATCTGTTCCCGCATATCGCCCATCAAGGGTATAGATACGGTTGTTTTCTTTCAAGGAGGTTGCGTGAATCTCTTCAATACCCGTGGATGTCGGGCGGATCACTAACACCTCATCTAAAAAGAAACGGTCAATACCGGGTACGAAAGTGATCTGTAAATCCCCGGAACCCGTAAATGTCGTAGCACAATCCGTCCATGTCTTTGCAGAAATACTAAATGATTGGGGAGAACAACTGATATTTTCATTACTCAGGTTAAGCGTCACATTCGAGGCACTACTTCCCCATGGAGCGGCCTTGAAATACAGACGGTCGTTGCTCTCAATCTTGATCACCGGAGTCGTAACAATTCCTTTCTTACTACCACTACCCTGTATAGCACATTGGTTGCCACCACGCACGAAGTTGCATTCCCAGTCAGCATGATCCGGGGTATATTTGGTATTCTCTTGGGCATTGATACCACTCCATACATCATCATTACCCCCTTTTCCATCACACTTATCAAAACTCTCATAGAAGAGAGTGTCTCCCGCCACTATAAGGCTGTCAACTATCGGATCATCAAAATCAAATGAGAATGAGACACTTCCATCTTCATTCTGCGTAATGTCATATATCTTTTTATTGAGATACTTCTGTCCGTCGGTGTTCTTATTATAGAGTGTAGCCGCAGGTGTTGTCGTATTACCGAAACTATTATTATTGCCGTAAGGATAGGTATCGTTAGTCATACCATCGAAATCATAATATCTTACGCCTTGGTATGTCGTATATTGGTATTTATTGTCTGCCGCCATCCATGTCATTCGCTGACGATTGGTCACATTATTCACCGTATTCTCTTCCCAGGCTGTTGCATCATAGTCAACATGTAGGATGAGTAATCCCTTACCGGGTATGGCTTCATCCCAATGTGTTAGCTGGCGGTTTTCCAACAGATAATACTCATTGTTATTACCATCGTTATACATGATATAACTGTCACCACCTTCACTCAGCGCTTTCAGATTAGAAACAGTAGTAGGCTCAGTAAGCACGATAGGCTCCTTCCATCCGGCAACCCAACGCTCATAACTGGTATATCCAGAAGGAAGAAAGCCCTCACCATTATAAGCACCACTATCCATCAGATCCCAATAACCCATACCCTGACCGACCGCATTGGTTCGGGTATCATAGAAATCAGGATAACCCAGACAGTGACTGAACTCATGACAGATGGTACCGATACCATCGGTTTTCCAACTGTTTACATCCCCAGACCAACTTACCTCATCCGGCTGCAACTCACAACCACAGGCATAGGTATTGATGAGCACGCCGTTTAATGTCAATGGTTCGTAAGCATCTTCAAAAGCTTCCTCTAAAGTCCATTCATGCGGCCATATCGTATCATCATCACCGCCATTGGCTTCCCCGGGACCGGCATACAGCAAGAACACCTGATCTACTTCCCCGTCACCATCCCAGTCGTATATAGTGAAATCCACAGAATCTTTGACCGCCGAAATGGCTTCATAGGCAAATTCCCCATCGTTCTTGTCATCACCAAGTTTGTCATTTTCACCATAATAAGAATACGCCTTCTCCAGTTTTACCGGTCCTACGATATCGAAAGTAAGCTGGAACAGTCCTTCACTCTGCGCATAGAAATAATCATAGATACTACCTTGGAAGCCATCGTCATGGTGGAAATTCTTCTCGTTGGCAACTCTTTCATAATACGCTTTATCATGATTCTCCCAAAATGACTTATCGGAAAACTCCACCAGGATAATCAGTCCTTTCTTCTCACCCGTCAATCCGCCACTGGCCTTAGTGCTTTTTGCCATACGTGCATCCCTGCGGAGACGATGCGCCGTATTGAGTGTTTTTGCACGTGATACGATATGATCCTTGTTGATCAACTGGTAATAACTCATGTTTTCCAGCCGTTGATAAGCGTTTCCCAAGGAATCCTCCATATAATGAGCATGCTCATCACCTTTCAGGACCACCCTTACACGTGATCCGTCGGGCAATGTTATCATCCGCCATTGACCGGGCTTGGCAGGTATCGCAAAGATATCTGCCGCCATAAAAGCCAAGAACAGGATGATGATATAAACTTTTTTCATGCTATGATTATATGGAATATGACTGCAAAGATAATTAATTTTTTGGAATATTCATCCACCATGATAATAATAAGATTCATTTCTTATCATATCACCCCCTGTTGATAAAAATTTAAGATAGTTTTAGAAATATGCTCCTTAAAAGCCTCATCACCGAGAATCTGTATATCCTCAAACAAGCCCATCACGAAACGGGTAATACCGGTATAACTGCATACCTCGAGATGACAGCGCCAGTGACGGGGATCTTCTTGCACGATGGAAGATTCCGCTTGTGGATATTCCTCTATCAGCAGATGGTATGAGAGCGTGCCTAAACGCAAGTCTATAGGGAAAAGTTCCTCACCGGAGAACATAAAGATGTCGGTAAACATCTGACGGTGCTCCTGTTCATTAAGCCAATTGTCGGATAACAGCTCCACCTCTCCGATACGGGAGATCTTAAATGTCTTGTTCATCTTCGAAGCCGGTTCATAGCATCTAACTTCCTGATTGTTGTTCATCAGCAGAAAGGGCTCCACAAGTCGGTCACGCTGGCTGCCGCCATGGGGTGAAGCATAGTTTTTCAGCACGGCCATCTGCTTATATTTGACAGCCTTGCTCAGTGCCATCACCTTGGCTGCTTGTTGTTCTGTCAACTGCGGATCACTCAATGTGTTTAGATCATAATAACGATTCAGTTTGTTTTTCAGATTACGGATAATCGCATCCTCACGCGTCTTGTTCAGTAATCGGTTGATGACGATAGCCTCATCGTCAGTAAACGAAATCCTTTCCACCACCTTTTTGAAGAATGGGGAGTCGCGGTCGATGGAGTACACCGACCCTCTTTTCTCTACGATGAAGCCTGCATCACGG
>JAEEZP010000249.1 GCA_016291915.1 Prevotella sp.
ACCTTCTTCTATTTCAAGGATGATCAGTGTATCGAGGAATATATTATCTGCGAATCGACCGATGATGCTCCTTATACCTGGTATAAATCAAAGGTGGCTCTCTTTGATCAGAAATATTATTCTGCCGGAAGAAACATTGTGTATGGCAGGGAGTATTCCTTCTCCACCTTCCGTGTAAAACTGATCTGTGTAACTTCCGAAGGCACACAAACCGCATTGCTCATTTATGAGAAGAGTGATGGCAGTCGTCCAAAACCGGTAAACACCCCGCCGGCAAAGGTTGTAAAGAAGCAACCGAAGTCGAAGACCGTAAGAAGTAATAGCGATGGCTCAGACATTTATTATACCGAGAGCAGAGCCGATGTGCAGGGCATGGAGGTTGTGGGTGAATTCTCTGCCTCATCCCCATTGAAACGTGTATATATCGATGCTTTCCGTGCTGCTATCAGGAAGATTCAGAAAGAAGCTGCCAAGAAGGGCGTCACCAAGTTGCTGATAACCCATAAGACGGGCGTTGGCAGTCTTTCGGTCAAGATCAAGGCAACAGGGTATAGATAAATATTCAGTGATTTGTGGCTATACCCTAAACTCTCAACTCTCAACCCTAATTCTGGACACTTTTTTATCGTATTTCTTTGTTTTGTCCGAAATACTCTTTCTTGTCCATACATGCTAAGCAGAAAAACAAGATAAAGTATTGCGGATGATGATAATGGGTATATCTTTGCATCAGAAACAACGACGAAACGTTGTCTATAAAGTAAAGAATATCAATTATTAATAACAATTAAAAAATTACGATTATGAAGAGAATTAAGTTTTTAGCAATGATGCTTATTGGCCTGATGGTTTCCACGATGACTTATGCCGATGACCGGCCAATCTCCGTAAATCAACTTCCTGCTCCTGCAAAGACATTTGTCCAGAAGCACTTCCAGGGTAAGACCATTATTTATGCCGAGAAAGACTATACCACTTATGAGTGTCGCCTGAGCGATGGCACCCAGGTAGATTTCTATAAGAAAGGCGACTGGAAGAAAGTTGACACCAATGATATGTCTGCAGTTCCTTCTGCTCTTGTTCCCAACGCTATCAAGCAATATGTGCAAAGTACTTTCCCTGGTGCAAAGATCACCAAGATAGAGAAAGAGCGTTATGGTTACGACATTGAATTGTCTAATGATCTTGAATTAAAATTCAACCATCAGGGAGCGTTGCTCCGCATGGATGATTAATATAATTCTATCTCATAATCGATTGGGGGCACCGTGAGGTGCTCTCTTTTTTTGATAAACATACACATGATCCTATTGAGGGAAAAACTAAGTTTTCTAACAATTTCTTTCTTTTTCCTGATTTTTTTATTATTTTTGCGCCGAATTCGATAGCAGTATTCTTTTTTAAAGATAATTATTATAACAAAGTGGTAGAGTCTTTTGATTCATTGTTCCGTCAATATTATGCGCCGATGGTTCTTTATGCCGATGGTCGGTTAGGTAACCGTGAGCAGGCAGAAGATGTCGTACAAGATGTCTTCAAGAAACTGTTGGAAATGGATTCTCTTCCGGAAGATGAGCAGAAGAAGCGCCAGTTTCTTTTTACAATCCTGAAGAATAAGATTATTGATATTTTCCGTTATAATCAGCGTCATCAGCAAAGTGAATTACAGGATGCCTCTTCAGACGATTCCATCGAAGACACTTTTTTCGAGATAGAACTGTACGAAAGGCTTTATAAAGAAGTACAAGCATTACCCGAGAAGATTTCCGAGGCTATGCAACTTCGGATGCAAGGTTATGACAACCATGAAATAGCAGAGATCCTAAAAACGAATTATCATACTGTGCGCAGTCGTATCCAGCGAGGTATCGTCATGCTCAGGGATAAGTTCGACAAGCATTTCCTATATTCCATTTTTCTGTAAGACAGATGTTTTTTAATCAAAAGAACCTTCTCATTCGTTCTTAGATTAAAAGACATATAAAATGGACATCAAAAAGATTATTTTAAAATCCATCTATGGGCAACTTTCCGAAGAGGAACAGCTGCTGTTGGATGAATGGAAAACACAACATGGCAACGACCTTCTTTACAATCATATCCGCACAACCATTACGGAAAAGAATGCTGTGGAATACCTGGCAGCCATTGATGTGGAGCGTGCCTTGGAGAAAGTAAAGAACAGTAGTAAGAAACCAACCATTCAAACACAGTTTGTCAGGCATTATTCCACCATAAGACGTATCGCGGCTGTGGTGGTGCTTCTCATTGTAGGCGGTGCTTTCTGGTTCCACCACGAATATACCCGTGTGATTCCACCGGTGATTACGGATGAGGTGCAGCAGGCTATGCAGCAGAGCATAGAGAGTGGTAAGCATGGGGCAGAGGTGGTGAGCAGTGCGTTGACAGGCAAAGAGCTTATTACCCGTGATGAGGCAGCTCTCTACCATGTGGATGATCGTTTTGCAGATCAGTTATCTGCAGCCAAGCGTATCACTACCTATCATGACAAAGAGTATTGGGTTACACTCAGCGATGGCACCCTGGTACACCTTAATTATGATAGCAGACTGATCTATCCGGAGAAGTTCGGCGATCGCCGTGATGTGATCCTTGATGGTGAGGCATATTTTATGGTAGCCACCGACAAGAGTCGGCAGTTTGTGGTACATACCCCTCAAGGTGATGTGAAGGTGCATGGCACGGAGTTTATGGTGAACACCCAATACAATAATCATCAAACGGAAGGAAATGCCACGATGGTAGTGCTGGTAAAGGGTAGTGTGAGTTTCTCTACAGACAGTGGCATGGAGCAACTGATGCAGCCTGGACAGATCCTAACGGTAAGCAGTATGAGCAATGGTCAGACAAACGCATCGTTAAGGATTATCGACACCACGCCTTATGAGGCATGGAACACTGGAACATTTGTGTTTGAGAATAGTCGGTTGGATCATTTGATGGATGTGCTGGTACAATGGTTTAATCTCAAGCATGTTTACTATTCCAACGAAAAACTGCGCAATATTCACTTTACAGGGAACTTGAAACGCTACGGTAGCGTGGAGCGTATCATGCAAGCCATCATGCTGGCATGCGAGGTGCGGATAGACATCGACAAAGACTCCGTTACTGTTTATTCTAATAATGAATACTAATCTAAATAATATATTAATGATGACAAAAACTTTTGTAAAAAGCTGTCTGTTGCTGCTGGCATTGCTCATCGCGCAGGTATCACCAGCCCAGACGCTCGACAAGGCACTTGTTACGGTTGACATGGACAATGTCACGGTAAAACAGTTCTTGGACGAGATAGAGCGACAGACAGGTATTGAGTTTCTTTACAATGCTGATGAAGTAAAGAATTTACCACGTATCACGGTCAAGGAGACAAAAGCCAATGCCCGCCAGGTAATTAATAAGGTGATGGCCCGCATTGGTTGTGAGTGCAGGGAGAACAATGGCATTGTGGTGATTAAGTTACAGCGAGGTACCACGAACAAACATGTGGTGAGTGGCTATGTGGTTGATGAGAACAAAGAGCCGGTCATCGGAGCACAAGTGCGTGTGAAAGGTACCAAGTTGATGACAGTAACCGATGCTGAGGGCCTTTTCTTCTTCGACCAGACGATGCCCGAGAAAGCACAAGTGCAAATTACTTATATCGGCATGCAGACGGCTAATGTGCCTGTGAGAAACAACATGCTGGTAAAGATGAAGTCGGATACTCAGGTGCTCGACGGTGTAGTAGTGACCGGTTATCAGCAACTCGACCGTCGTAACCTCACCAGCTCAGTAACCAGTAAGACGATGGAAGAATTAGAGATCCCTGGTGTTGCCGACCTGTCGAAGATGCTGGAGGGAAAGATTCCCGACCTGGTGTCAATTTCTAACAGTGGTGAGGTGAATGCCACCAGTAAGATCCGTATCCGAGGTACCTCTACCATCGTGGGTAACCGTGAGCCGCTATGGGTGCTTGACGGCGTGATCCTTACCGATCCTATCGACCTGTCACCTGATGTGCTCAATGATCCCGACTATGTTAACCGTATCGGTAATGCCATCGCCGGTATCAACCCACAGGATATCAAGCGTATCGACGTATTGAAAGATGCTGCCGCTACAGCTCTGTATGGAACACGTGCGGCAAACGGCGTTATTGTGGTGACCACGAAGAGCGGACGAGAGGGAAAACCAATCATCTCCTATACCGGACAGTTCACAGGGCGTCGTCGTCCCTACTACTCCGACAAGAAGATCAATCTGATGAACTCTGCCGAGCGTATCCAGTTTTCACAGTATCTGGTGGATCAGCAGTATAAATACTCTACCGATATGGCACATGTGGGTTATGAGTGGGCATTGACACAGTATTATGCCGGACAACTCACCCATGAAGAGTTCCTTTCGCAGGTAGAGGATATGATGGCGGAGAATACCGACTGGTTTGACTTGCTCTGTCATAACTCTTTCTCACACGACCATAACGTGAATATCTCGGGTGGTTCGGATAAAGTGCGTTACTATACCTCAGTGGGTTACACTGATCAGGATGATGTGATCAATAACACCACCAATCGTCGCTATACCGCGATGGCTAAGATAGACTTCGACTTAAGTCGGAAATTTAAATTGCAATTTAATGTCAACGGTTATCTCAACGACCGTACGTATAACCCAGGTGATGTGAACCCCATCAACTATGCCTATAAAACCAGTCGTACCATCCCTGCATACGAGGAGGACGGCAGTTATCATTTCTATCAGGTGATAGGTTCTAATAGCAATTACTACGACTACAACTTTATTCATGAACTGAAGAATACCTCTTTGGATCAGGAGACCAACGCTGTAACAGCAACGGCCAACCTGCGGTATCAGGTAAACGATAATCTGTTTTTCAACGGTGTCTTCTCTGCTAACATCCAGAACTCCGGTACGGAGACTTGGTATGGTGAAGAGAGCTTTTATGCGAGAAACCTGAGACGTTATGAACTAGATGAGACAGCCCTCACCGACAGTGAGATGCCTTACGGCGGAGAGTTCCGTAAGTCAAGCACGAAGAATATCGGTTGGACAGCTCGTATCCAAGGAAACTATAACAAATATTTCGGTCATAACAAACAGCATAATGCCAATATCGCTCTCGGTTTTGAGGCCAGCAGCAGTCATTATACCGGTGACAGCTACACCCAGCGTGGATACTATAAGGATCGTGGAAGATCATTCGCTACAGGTATCCCCGCTAATTTCGTCGTCTATTGGGACTGGATGCGGTTTAATGTGCCGCATATCACGGATGCCACAAATAATATCGTGTCAGCATACGCCACCCTCTCTTACAGTTTTAAGAATATGTTCACGCTGAACGTCAACGGACGTTACGACGGTTCAAACAAGTTTGGTAGCCGTAGTAACGAGAACCTATTGCCTATCTGGTCTTTGTCTGGCAATGCCAACCTTATGAAAATTTTCAATATCAATGCTCCATGGCTGAATCATCTGGCACTGAAGTCCTCGTATGGTGAGCAGGGTAATATGCTCGACAATCAGACACCTGAGCTGATTATCAAGAAAGGTAATATGAACGGTTACTACGATGAGATGATTTCTACACCCGCCTATTTCGCCAACCCGGATCTGAAATGGGAGAAGACTCGTTCATTCAACGTCGGATTAGAGTCTTCGTTCTTCGATGGTCGTCTGCAGGTGGAGACAGAGTATTACTACAAGAAGACCACCGATGCTTTCCTCGACAAGGTAATCTCTGATGTGAACGGTTTCAACTCGTATGTGGTCAACTCCGGAACTATTATAAACCAAGGTTTCAATGTCTCTGTCAGTGCCACACCGATCAAGTTCAAGAAATTCTATTGGATCCTTTCGGGAAATATCTCGAAGGTATTCAACAAGATTAAGACGGCTCCAGGTGCTGAGACGTATGAGTTGAGCAACTTCCTCAATGGTTCAGCTGTGGTACAGGGTTATCCCGTAGGTACTTTCTTCTCTTATCGTTTTGCCGGACTGAGTGCCGTCGATGGAGGTCCGCTTTTTGAGGATTGGGAGGAGCGCCAGAGCGAGTTGCGTGAGGCTAAGAACTACGAAGCCTATACAAAGGTGTTGGCAGCTAGTGGTCGTCGTGAACCGGATATTACCGGTAGCATCAACAACACCTTCACCTATAAGCAGTTGCGTCTATCTACCTCACTGCTCTTCAACTTAGGTGCCAAGACCCGTCTGTTCCGTCTTTTTGATGCGATGCTGAGTGGATTCCGCTCGGAGGATAATGTCAACCGCGATATGTTAGACCGTTGGCAGAAACCCGGCGATGAAAAGCATACCAATATCCCGGCTGTGATGGGACAGTGGTCTGATGGTTATTATTACTACACCTCACACTGGAGTGACGGATACCCCTATACAGGTGCACCTATAGGTGAAAATGCGTGGAATATGTACGATTACAGTACAGCACGTGTGGTCAGTGCCAGTTATCTGAAACTGTCGAACATCTCTCTTACCTATGAGCTTACACAGAAGCAGCTGAGTAAAATAGGATTAGGGCGATTGGCCTTAACACTGAGTGCTTATAATATCTATACCTGGTGTAACTCAGCCCTGCGTGGACAGACTCCTTCACAGGGTGGATTCACCGAGGTGCAGTTGGGTGACACCCCGAGTTATACGTTTAGTGTCAATGTTAACTTCTAATAAGTGGAAAGAAAATGAAAAAGGATTTCTTAAAAACGATTATATTGTCACTGACATTGGTATTACTGACAGGCTGCAGTGACTTTTTGGAGGAATCATCTCAAGACAACGACTATGTGCGCTCGTGGAAGGATTTGAATGAGTTGCTCTTAGGCGGCTGTTATATGGAAGTGAACACCACATCGCCATCCGCAGCTTTCGTCGTGGAGTCGAACAAAGGTATGTTCCTTCACCTGCTTGCCGATGAGGTGGAAGAGAACAACTTCGGTCAGCAGCATTTCGACAATCATGAGCGTGAGTTTGCCTATCTTACTTGGCAGCAGCGTACAGGTATGAAGGAGAACTTCAACGGTTTCTTTGTGGAAAACAACACCTGGACAATGATATATAAATATATTAATGTGGCTAACAACATCCTGAAGAGTGTCGTGGATGTACCGGTAACCTTAGACTCCGAGAAAGAAGGAGCAACAAGAGTATCTGGTGAGGCTCATTTCCTTCGTGCCTTCTATTATTTCTGGCTCGTAAACCTCTATGGCAATCCTTACGATCCTAACACAGCCTCTAAAGACTTAGGTGTACCTATCAAGACCAGCGAACAGGTGGAGGACCAGAAATTCACCCGTAACACCGTGCAGGAGGTGTACGACTTGATTATCTCTGATCTGTTGACTGCTGAGGAAGAGTTGGCACAGGTTACCAAGCCCCGCCACTCGATGTATCGTGCTGATGTCACCTCCGTACGTCTGCTGCTCAGTAGGGTGTACCTCTATATGCAGAACTGGGAGAAAGCTGCAGAATATGCTCGTAAGGTGATAGCAGATCATCCTACATTGATGAATATCGTAGAAGATAACAGTTATTTCAACACGAAGGCTAACCCTGAGAATATCTTCTCCATGGGTGGCGATGATCTGGTATCTATCTTAGACCCTGCCGTACAGGCTCTTCGTGTGAGCAAGGAGCAGTATGCACAGTACTCTGTCAATGACCTGCGGCGTGAGCGCTGGTTCTGGCCCTATGGCTCTTTCACAGGACTGACCAAGCGCCGTGCAAACTTCGAGATGGTATCAGTGGTATATCAAAAGACTGATATCCAATACTACCACACATACTACTGTCGTTATACCACAAGCCAGGCCGATGTGTCATCCTTGTTCTGGCTCCGTTCTGGTGAGGCTTACCTGAACCTGGCTGAGGCTGAGGCATATATGGGTCATGAGACAGAGGCCCGTCAGACATTGAATACCCTCCGCAACGCTCGTTTCTACAAGAATGCACCAGATCGTGAGGTAACGGCATCAGGCAGTGAACTGATTACAGCCATCCGTAACGAGCGCCGTTTGGAGCTTGTCCTGGAAGGTCACCGCTGGTTCGACCTGAGAAGATACAGAGTATGTAAGGTTCAGCCGGAGAAGAAATCTATCACCCATAACTATACACTCTATAAGGATCGTGGATCCTACGATATCATTGAGACCCGTCAGTATGTACTGACGGAAGATGATGAGTCGTGGACACTGCCTATCCCGCAGGAGGTGCTCGACTTCAACACCGGCATGCTTAACAATCCCAACAAATGGCGTGACTACGTAGTTGTTCCTACAGAAGAATAAAGATTTAAAGAAGAAAGAATCATGATAAGAAAAATCCAGATATTATTGGCAGCATGTATGGCGGTAATGCTCATGACTGCCTGTGGGGAGGAAGATGAGACCTTGGGTACGGAGTATCAGGATCCTACCGTCAATTTTATCCCTGACCCATCAGCAACTGATGCTACCTCTGTGCTACGCAGGGAGTTTAAGGAAAAATATGGCAGTTATCTGTTGTTTACAGATACCCTGCAGCACTATCAGATAGGTATAGATGTGAACGGTGATCCCAAATTTTTCACCGAGATGCTCAATATACTTTATTCTGTCGGACAGTCACTGCCACTTACGGACAAACAGAAATATACCTATTTTACGGATATTGAAGAGCAGCGTAAGGTGGTTGACTATATGGATCAGTATATCCTGAACCATATCACTGGTAAGCTACGCCCCTTCAGCTGGTTCTTAGCCAAGACGATAGAGGTGAGAAACAACCTTGGGGATATCGCTCGTCCGTTCGCAGCTTGTGGTCAGCGTACTATTGTAGTGTCGTTAGGGCAGGCGTTGCGACTCTCCGATGCAGGAAAGAAGACACTGGCTACCCGTATCCTGAATACAATTATCGGGCAGTTGAGTCAAAACAACAGTAGTTACTTTACAGAATTCTTCGCTATTAGTGGTGCATTGTATTCCCGTTCGATGTCTGTACCTGAAGGCACCACTCGTGATAAATACTTAATGGAAAATGGATTTATCACTGCTGGAAGCTCCTTACCTGATTTTTATTTCCCGTCACAGAAAGATGACTTGCAGGCTTATTCTTTGATAGTCATCTCTTATACGGATGAACGAATAGAGCGTACTTACGGCCAATATCCGTTGGTTATGAAGAAG
>JAEEZP010000250.1 GCA_016291915.1 Prevotella sp.
AAACCTTCTCAAGAGGTGGGTACACTCAAACAGACCATCAAAGATGCTGTGCTCGACAATAAGGTTCCCAATGAGCGTGAGGCTTTGATTGCCTTGCTGAAAAAGAAAGCAGGTGAAATGGGGCTCATTGCAGCTAAAAACCGTTAATTCATGCAAAAGTTATATATATAATAACTTTACATGGAAAAATATGTGTAATTTTGTAGTTTGAAAACAAAAATCGAGCATTTAGGTTTTCCTATTATTGACAATAAAAAACAATAAAAAATAAAAAGGTATGAAAATATTCAGCTTTACAGCAATAGCAGTATCTGCGCTTTTGCTGGTTTCATGTGGTGGAAAGAGTGGTGGACGTCCTGAATTCGGGGACAATGAGTATCCGATAACAACAGTGGAATTTCAGAATTCATCTACTCAAACTACCTATCCAGCTACTATCAAGGGTGTGCAGGATGTTGAGATCCGTCCGAAGGTTGCTGGTTTCTTGACGAGAGTATGTGTGAAGGAAGGTCAGTCTGTAGGTGCTGGACAACTGTTGTTTGTCATCGACAACGAGACTTACCAGGCAGCTGTACGTCAGGCTCAGGCAGCTGTAAACACTGCCACTGCTCAGTGCAACACGGCTAAGTTGACATGTGAGAACAGTCAGAAACTGTTTGATAACAATGTTATCGGTGCTTACGAACTGGAATCAGCCAAGAATACCTATGCCAGTGCGCAGGCTCAGTTGGCTCAGGCAAAGGCTGCTCTGGCATCTGCTAAGGAGACCTTGAGTTTCTGCTATGTCAAGAGTCCTTCAGCCGGTGTTATCGGTAATCTGCCCTACAAGGTAGGTGCTATGGTCAGTGCGTCCAGCGTTCCTGCCCTTACTACCGTTTCAAATATCAGCAGCATGGACGTTTATTTCTCCTTGACAGAGAAAGATATGCTGGAGTTGAGTAAGGTCGCCGGTGGTACTAATGCTGCCCTTAACAGTCTTCCTCCAGTGAAGTTGATCCTTGCCGATGGTACTGAATACGGTCATCAGGGTAAGGTTACGAAAGCCAGTGGTGTTATCGACCCCGCTACCGGTAGTGTGCAGCTGATTGCCAACTTCCCCAATACAGAGCGTTTGTTAAAGAGTGGTGGCTCTGGCTCTATCGTCATTCCAAAGCATGATAACAGTGCTGTCATCATTCCACAGAGCGTGGTTATGGAGGTTCAGAACAAGAAGTTTGTGTATGTGCTCGGTAAAGACAACAAGGTACAATACACAGAGATTACTGTTGCCCCGCAGAATGACGGTAATAACTTCATCGTACTGAGTGGTTTGAAACCTGGTGACAAATATGTTACCAATGGCATCACCAAGTTGACTGACCAGATGGAGATCGTGCCAATCACCCCTGAGCGTTACCAGCAGAAGATCGACGAGCAGGCAAAGGCTATGTCGGCAGGTGATATCGTCAACGCAATGAAGAAAAAGTAATCCTATAGATCTCAAGATACAAAGAGAAAAGAATATGACATTTACAGCTTTTATCAAACGTCCGGTTCTCTCAACGGTAATCTCTATTGTTATCGTTATTTTGGGATTTATCGGACTGGCAACACTGCCTATCGAGCAGTATCCTGATATCGCACCACCAACGGTTGTGGTGTTTACCAGTTATCCTGGTGCTGATGCAGAAACGGTGAAGAACTCCGTGCTGGCTCCCTTGGAAGAGAGTATCAACGGTGTGGAGGGAATGGATTACCTGAGTTCATCCGCATCTTCCGGATCTGCCAGTATTACTGTGATGTTCCGTCAGGGTATGAACCCTGATATGTGTGCGGTGAATGTGCAGAACCGTGTCTCTCAGGCGCAGGCATTACTTCCTGCCGAGGTTACACAGATCGGTGTTACCGTGATGAAACGTCAGACATCACAGGTGATGATGTTCACATTGACATCCGATGGTCGTTATGACGATGAGTTCCTGACCAACTATAACAATATCAATATCATACCTGCCATCAAGCGTATTGAAGGCGTGGGTGACGTACAGAGTCCTGGTGTAAAATCCTACTCTATGCGTATCTGGCTGAAACCGGAGGTAATGAAACAGCATGGGCTGATGCCTTCGGATGTTACCGGTGTGCTTGCCGAGCAGAATATTGAAGCAGCTCCAGGTACTTTCGGTGAGCGTTCGGATGTGGCCTTCGAATATGCCATGCGTTATACCGGCCGTCTGAAAACACCGGAGGAATTCGGAGACATCATTATCTCCAGCAATGCCGATGGTCAGACACTCAAGCTGAAGGATGTGGCAAAGATTGAGTTGGGTGGTCTGCAGTATTCTGTATCCATGAAGAATAACAATATTCCTTCTGTGATGGGTATGGTGCAGCAGATTGCCGGTTCTAATGCCAACGAGATTGCCAAGCGTGTAAAGCAGGAGTTGAAAGACCAGGAGAAGTTCTTCCCTCCGGGAATGTTCTATAAGATCAACTATGATGTTACGGAGTTCTTGTATGCCAGTATCGAGGAGGTGGTATTCACCCTTATCCTGACCTTGTTGCTCGTATTCTTGGTGGTTTATGTCTTCTTGCAGGACTGGCGTTCCACCTTGATTCCGTTGATCGCTGTTCCGGTGTCCCTCATCGGTACTTTCTTCTTCCTGAAAATCTTCGGATTCTCTATTAACTTGTTGGTACTCTCTGCCTTGCTGCTGGCTATTGCTATTGTGGTGGATGATGCCATTGTGGTTGTGGAGGCTGTCCATGCCAAGCTTGATCAGGGATATAAGAGTGCGTTGTCAGCATCTATCGACGCCATGAATGAGATCTCAGGTGCTATCATCTCCATTACCTTGGTGATGGCAGCTGTGTTTATCCCTGTATCATTCATCGGAGGAACAAGTGGAACCTTCTACCGTGAGTTCGGTATAACGATGGCTGTGGCTATTATCATCTCGGCATTGAATGCCTTGACATTGTCACCGGCTCTCTGTGCTATCTTCTTGAAACCACACAGTGAGGAGGGTGAGAAGAAGATGTCGTTCCTCGACCGTTGGCATACCTCTTTTAATACTGCGTTTACGAAGACAACAGAGAAATATAAAAAGGCTACAGAAAAGCTGGTGCGTAAGCCACTTGCTATCGGTATTACTGTGATTGTCGGTATTGCTATCCTGGTATTGACCATGCAGACGACGAAGACAGGTCTTGTGCCTGATGAAGATACGGGTACTTTATTCTGTACTGTCAGCATGCCACCGGCCACCTCCGTGGCACGTACCAAGCAAGTTATCAATCAGGTGGACTCCATCCTTGCTGCCGATCCCGCAATCTTGAGCCGTGAGCAGATTCAGGGATACAACTTCATTGCCGGAGCCGGTTCTGACCAGGCTACCTTCATCATGAAGTTAAAACCTTTCGAGGAAAGACAGAAAGGCTTCTGGTGGAAACTGTCAGGCTTATGGCAAGGTGACGGTATCTACCGTTTCTTCCTGAATCCGATGGATGCTCAGGGTGTGCTGGCACAGATTTATTTGAAGACAGCGCATATCAAGGATGCACAGATTCTTGCCTTTGCGCCGCCAATGATTCCCGGATTCTCTGCCAACAGCGGTGTGTCGCTGGTGATGCAGGACCGTACGGGTGGTGACCTTAAGAAGTTCTTTGGTATTGTACAGGATTACCTGAAGGAATTGAACAAACGTCCCGAGATACAGACGGCTATGACCGCCTACAACCCTAACTACCCACAGTATATGATCCATGTGGATGTGGCCAAGTGTAAGCAGGCCGGTCTCTCACCAAGGACGATCCTCTCTACACTTCAGGGATATTACGGTGGTTTGTATGCCTCCAACTTCAATGCCTATGGTAAACTCTTCCGTGTGATGGTTCAGGGTTCGCCCGAGACACGTATGACACCAGAGTCGCTTAACAGCATCTATGTCCGTACTTCACAGGGAATGTCTCCTATTCAGGAATATTGCCAGTTGGAGCGTGTCTATGGACCGTCAAACATCAACCGTTTCAACTTGTTCACCGCTATCAATGTTACGGCTACCGTGGCCGACGGCTATTCCACCGGTGAGGCTATCAAGGCGGTAGAGCAGGTGGCTGCCGACTACCTTCCTACGGGATATACCTATGATTATTCCGGACTTACCCGCCAAGAGGCAAAGTCAAGTAACTCCACGGCCATCATCTTCTTGCTGTGTATTGTCTTCATCTACCTGATCTTGTCTGCACAGTATGAGAGTTATATCCTGCCGTTGTCGGTAATCCTTTCTGTGCCCTTCGGACTGGCCGGCGCATTCCTGTTCACAAGGATCTTCGGTCATTCCAACGATATCTATATGCAGATATCCTTGATTATGTTGATCGGTCTGTTGGCAAAGAATGCTATTCTGATAGTGCAGTATGCCTTGGAGCGCCGTCAGACAGGTATGGCTATCTCTTGGTCGGCCGTGTTAGGATCTGCAGCTCGTCTGCGTCCTATCCTTATGACCTCTTTGGCTATGGTGATCGGTTTGCTGCCGATGATGTTCGCATCCGGTGTCGGAAAGAACGGTAACCAGACCTTGGGAGCCGCTGCCATCGGTGGTATGTTTATAGGAACCATCTTACAGTTGGTTGTCGTCCCGGCATTGTTCGTGATCTTTGAGGCATTGCAGGAGAAATTCCGTCCGATGAATTTCGAAGATGACGATGCTCATGTGGATACAGAACTCTTGCAGTACAGTCATCCGCTGGAGATCACTAATGAGGATTATGTCAAGTAAGATAAAGAATAAAGACTATTATATTTTATGAGAAAAATATCTTTTATTGTCATGATGTCTGCAGTGCTCTTACTGAGCAGCTGCGGTGTCTACAACAAATATGAGCAACCGGAGGTGGTGACGAAAGGACTTGTCCGTGATCCTGTGTCGATGACTGATACATTGATGGCCAGTGATACCACCTCTTTCGGGAATCTTCCTTGGCGTGAGGTGTTTACCGATCCTTATCTCCAGGTGTTGATACAACAGGGCCTGACCCGTAATGTGAACCTCCTCAATGCTGCACAGAATGTGAAGATGGTGGAGGCTCAGTTGCGTGCCGCTAAGTTGGCTTTCTTACCACAGGTAACCTTCTCTCCGCAGGGAACACTCTCTTCATGGGACTTCGGAAAAGTCTCACAGACTTACTCTTTCCCAGTGACTGCCAGCTGGACCGTCGATCTGTTCGGAAATCTGTTGAACCAGAAGCGCAGTGCTCAGATGACCCTCCTTGCAACGAAAGATTATCAGGTAGCTGTCAAGACACAGATCATCTCTGGCATTGCCAATATGTACTATACCTTGCTGATGCTTGACCGTCAGATGCAGATTCTCGAGGATATGGCAACCCTGACAAAGAATACCTGGGACATGATGAAGTTGCAGATGGAGCTCGGACGTTACCGTGCTACCAGTGTGCAGAGTGCTGAGGCTGGCTACTATAGTGTGTTGGCACAACAAGAGGATATGAAACGTCAGATACGGGAGGTGGAAAACTCCCTGTCTGTGCTGATCGGTCAACAGGCACAGACCATCGCCCGTGGTGTGCTGGAAGATCAGCAACTGCCTACACAGTTCAGTACCGGCACCTCTATCAAGCTCTTGGCCAACAGAGCAGATGTCCATGCTGCCGAGATGCAGTTGGCTGCATGTTTCTATGATGTGAACACGGCCCGTTCCCGTTTCTATCCTTCTCTGACGATAAACGGCAACGGCGCATACACCAATAGCGGTGGAGGTATGGTCGTCAATCCGGGTAAGGTGCTCGCCTCTGCCGTTGGCTCTCTTGTACAGCCTGTGTTTATGCGTGGACAGTTGAAGGCTGGTCTCCGTGTGGCTGAGGCTCAGTATGAGCAGGCATATAACAACTGGCAGAATACCATCTATCAGGCAGGTAGCGAGGTAAGCAATGCCTTGGTGCTTTACAACAGTAGTGAGGCAAAGAGCAAGTTGGAGGCTCATCAGGTGGAGGTGCTGAAGAAGAATGTGGAAGATACCAAGGCTTTGGTACACAGTAGTACCAGCACCTATCTGGAGGTTATCCAGGCACAGAGCAGCTTGTTGAATGCAGAGTTGTCGAAGGTGGCGGATGATTTCCATAAGATGCAGGCTGTCGTCAACCTGTATCAGGCGCTCGGCGGTGGTGCACAGTAATGTTATGTTGAATCAGAAAATCCTATTTTATGATCAGTGAAAAAGCAATAGTCAGTCCGAAGGCTCAGATTGGAAATAATGTAACCATCTATCCTTTCGTATATATAGAAGATGATGTCGTTATCGGTGATAACTGTATCATATATCCTTTTGTCAGTCTGATGAACGGCACACGTTTAGGAAAAGGCAATAAGATTCATCAGAATACGGTGCTCGGTGCTATTCCTCAGGATTTCAGCTATCGTGGTGAGGCTACCGTCATGGTTATCGGCGATAACAACATTATCCGTGAGAATGTTGTTATCAACCGGGCAACCTTCCCTGACGGAGAAACGCGTATCGGCAATAACAACTTCATCATGGAGGGTGTTCATCTCTCCCATGATGTGAAGATCGGTGACGGTTGTGTCTTCGGCTATGGTACTAAGATTGCCGGTGATTGTGTCTTCAACAACGGTGTGATCCTTTCTTCCAATGTGATTGTCAATCCCCGTGTACGTATCGGCACAGCCGCTATGATCTCCAGTGGTTGCCGCATCAGTTATGATGTGCCGCCATTTATCGTAGCCAATGACAACCCCGTCAGATATGGTGGTCTTAACAGTACTGTTCTCACCAACTACGGTGTAGATGAAAAGATCCAGAAACATATCGCCAATGCCTACCGACTGATCTTCCATGGACACACCAGTGTGTTTGATGCTGTCAACCAGGTAGAGGAACAGGTTCCCGACTCAGAAGAGATACAGGATATCGTAAGATTTATCCGAGATACAGAACTCGGAATTATCGGCAGAGAATAAATGAAACGGCCCGGGGCAATACCTCGGGCCGTCTTACTGAATGACAAAAAACTTTCTTTCCTTACTTCCTAAATCCTATAACTTTTTAACATTAAACAATAACCAATAACCAATAACCAATTACCGGAGCAGCGAGCGCAGAGCCATGCTTGCATAGGCTATGCCGAGTCGTGACGGTAATCGCCGAAGGCAATAACCAATAACCAATAACCAATAACCAATAACCAATAACCAATAACCAATAACCAATAAACTCTAAACTCTAAACTCTAAACTAAATTACTCTCCAATGGTGATTACCTGATCTGTGATTCCTTCTTTGATCTTACTATATCCGTATTCCCATCCGTTTGACATTCGATTAAGATTGAAAGATGCCTTGAACTCACCCGTGTGGTAGTCGTGGAACTCACCGCTGAATTTACTTGACCGGAGTGAGTAGTTGTATATGGCAATCTTAGTACCGTCATAATAATCAATGTATATCACCTGATTGCGTACATGGTAGTTGAACCCTATTATCGAAGAGTACTGTCGTCCACAGTAATCGATTTCCCTGCCGGAGCCTTCCGCAAACACAAATGGATCTTTGAAAAACTCCATCTGGACTTCAGTCCATTCCGTAGTGTAACCATATCGATAGTTGAAGTATTCATTCTTTACTGATCCGTACCAGGTCCCTTGCAGGTCATCTGCCACAAACTCATCTTCGATATTACATGATGTCATTGTTAAGGATAGCATAGCAACTATTGCCATTACCATCAAATTTCTCTTCTGTCTCATAATTATTTGTTTTTTATTATTAATTTATTACTCTGTTTTAACTCCGACAGGCAGCCTGTCTTCGTTGTTTCTATTGCAAAGATAGGGTTGATTTCAAAACATACAATGATTTTTCTGTAATACTATCTTTAGTAGTATGGACAGAATACAGATGTTGAGACAAAAAGGGAAAATCCTTTTAAAAAGTGTCCAAAAATGTCCGGGGAAAGGTCTGCGAGCGCCCCTGTCCCCGGACAGAAGTTAAAAGGAAGTTATTGCTTCGCATGGAAGTTAAAAGGGAGTTATTGCTTCGCATGGAAGTTAAAAGGAAGTTAAAAGGGAGCTATTGCTTCGCATGGAAGTTAAAAGGACAAATGTTCTGCTTGTGATCACATGACCGTAGGGGTAGGGTTTATCCCTACCCGGAAGATACGGGCAGACATGAAGTCTGCCCCTACAAGGTTATAATAGTATATGAGTGGACGAGTTATTGTTTATTGCCTTCGGCGATTACCGTCGCGATTGACTTCGTCTTCTTCCTCCTCGCTCGGCAGTTTGGCATAGCTCATGAAAGCATGGCTCTGCTCTCACTGCTCCGGTAATTGTTTAATGATCTTGGTGAGTAGCTCCGACAAGCGGATGTTGAGTTCTTTGCAGTCGGAGAGAACGTTCCATAGTCCGTCTTCCGAGAGGACACCACGTTTCAGATCGCGTGGTAACA